>JANMSB010000047.1:0-4189 GCA_031388915.1 Pseudomonadota bacterium
TTGCTGCCCGATCCGGTAGTACCGCATTTGAACGACATGAGTTCACAGCACCGCGAGCAGTTTCTGAACGACATGGCGCGGCTAGGTGATGCGGTTTTCCAAGTGACCGGCGCGTTGCGTATTAACTATGCGATGTTCGGCAATGTAGAACCGGCGCTGCATGCGCATGTGGTGCCGCGTTTTGTCGATGAAGTTGCAACGATGCGTACCGCTCATCCCTGGATGTACGACTGGGCGGCCGCGCCGCAGTTCGATGCTTTGCGGCACGGCGAATTACAACAGCGGCTGCGTGATGAGCTGGCCATGCGTCGCTAGATTGAACTTGGGAACCTCTGAATAACCTGCTGCGCTCGACATCTTGCGTCCGTACGGTGCTCGGAATCCTCATTTATTCTCGATAAACTCCGGTTCCTGCGCTCCGGTCGAACGCAACCTGTCTTCGCTCGCGACGGTTCTTCAGAGGTTCCCTAGATGCTCGGTGCGGCGCTCAACCTACGGTATGCATATTGGGCGCATTGCTGTGTGTTGCCACCCCCGTCGCCTGTCGCTGCCGTCTATACTGGTCATTATTAAGTGGCCATCATTACTGGCCACTACTTCTCAACCATCGTCGCGCCGGTCTGCCCCGCTACCGCGCTCAGGAGTCATCGATCATGAAGCTGCCCGTCCTACAACTCATAGTCCTGCTCGTCATTCCCACACTGGCCAGCGCCGGTGAGATCTTCGGCAAGATCACCCTCAATGGTGCCCCAGTCGCTGAAGGCACTGAAGTCGCGGCGATCTGCGGCGCGAAGACCTATCCTGCGGTAAAGACCGACAAGAGCGGCACCTACACTCTAGTGGTGGCGGAAACGGGTAAGTGCACCCTCACCGTCACCCACAAGGGCAGTGCGGCGACCTTGAGTGTGGCCTCCTACGAAGACGCGGCGCAGGCTGATGTGGTACTAGAAACCAAGGACGGCAAACTCACTGCCCGTCGTCGTTAATCTGCCATCGCTGGGGAAAGGGCGGACAAACATGGCTGACGAATCGAAAAAGAAAGACTTCTGGGACAAAGTCCAGATTATGGTGGCTCCGCTCGGTGGGCTATTGACGGCCTTCGCCGTGACCTACGTCGGCATGACCGGCTCGCAGTTGCTGGAGCGACGCCAGTCCCTGGATACCAACGCGCGGCTGTATTCGGAACTGATGAGCCGCCGCGAGGAGGCCGAGTCCAGTCTGCGCAAAGACATGTTCGTCTCCATCATCTCCACCTTTCTGAAGCCCGGCGCCAATGATCCGGCCGCCAAGGTGCTGAACCTGGAGCTGCTGGCCTATAACTTCCACGACTCGTTGAACCTGAAGCCGCTGTTCCTGGACATCCAGCGTCAACTGATCAAGTCCGTCGACCCGGATCGCACCGAGTATCTACAGCGCATCAACCGCGTGGCTCGCGAGATCACCGCTAAGCAGTTGTTCGCGTTAGAAGGTCACGGTAAGAGCTTCCGTCGCTCGGCGGACCTTGAGGCGCTAGCCACCGCAGGGGCGGCGGGTATTTCGCTCGACCCAGAGACCGTCACCGTGGATAACGAAGAATTCGAAGTGGGCGTACGGGTACTCAAAGTGGACCCGGCGCAACAGCAGTTGACGGTGCGTATGAAGATCACCTCGGCCGACGGTCGGACGGAACTGCCGGACTCGCGCGCTAATTTCACCGTGGGCTTCTATGATTTTCCAGTGATCGACAACACCCGGCTGCCGACCGGTGTGCGTTGCGCGGTGACGCTGTCAAATTTTTCGCCAGTGGCTGCGGATATCACCACCGTGTGCTTCCCCGGCGAATACGCCAGTCTCAAGGATCGCCCGTATTACGATGAGGTCATCCAGAAGCTGCGCGAGGCGGATGAGGAGCAGCAGCGAGAGACAGCGGAGCGGGCCGCAGGGAAATGATCCCCGCGTTCGTGGCGCGGCTGCTACCGCGTCAGCGTAATTAAAGCAGCCAGCGAGTTAACCGGCGGTCCACAGGTCATACCTTGGCAGACATAGGCGACGGTAGCCGGTTGTGACGCTTTGGCTTGCAGCGCTTTAGGCAGCGAGGCATCGCTGCCAATGCCGAATACCAAGCGGCGCGGCTGATATAGCTTGTTAAGTTCTTGTTGCCATTCGTTCACTTCAGCGTGTGCGCCACGAATGATGACTAACAGTGGTGGCTGTAGGTGTTCATCCAGCGCCACTAACAAGCTTGCATGTGCGGAAGGATGGTCTTGCAGCGCTGGCCAATCCGCACGTAGCGTTTGTTCCGCTGCTTGCAAATACCGCGGTTCACTCAGCAGCCAACCAAGGCGTTGCAAAGCGATAGCAGCGATGGCATTGCCTGCAGGGGTCGCATCATCGGCAAATGATTTGGGCCGATGAATAAGTTGCTCGTGATCCTGGGCGGTGAAGTAGAAGCCGCCGCGTTGCGTATCCGCAAAACGCTTCAACAGGTCATCGGCCAATGCTTGAGCGAATTCAAGATCGCGACTGCGCCAGCGGGTTTGCAGCACTTCGACCAGTGCATCCAGTAAGTAGGCATAGTCATCGAGATACGCCGAGAACTGTGTTTCGCCACCGGCTTGCACGGCGTAAAGACGGCCATCGCGCCAGGCATGCGTACGTAGTTGATCCAACGCTGCACACGCTGCATCTGCAAACAACGGTTCGTGCAAGGCGCGCGATGCCTGCGCCAGTGCGGCAATGGTCAATGCGTTCCAGGAAGTCAGTATCTTGTTGTCTAATCCGGGGGCGATGCGTTGCGCGCGCAGCGCCAGTAATTTCTCACGGGCATGTTGCAGTGTATGTTCGACGTTCTCGGCGCTGATGCCGAGTTCGGTGCCGATGTCGTCGTTACTGCGATGGCAATGAAAATGCCAGTGGCCTTCGAAGTTGGGCGCGCCATCCAGGCCAAAGCGCCGCATGAGCACGGCTTGCTCATCGGCATTCAGTGCGGTTTCAACTTGCGTGCGATCCCAAACGTAGTAACGGCCCTCATGGCCTTCCGAATCCGCATCCAGCGTCGACCAGAACGCGCCTTGTGGGGAGCGCATGTCGCGCAATAGCCAGTTCGCCATGTCGCGGGTAATACGCCGAAACAACGGGTCACCGGTGGCAACGGCGGCTTGGGCGTATACCCGCAACAATTCGGCGTTGTCGTACAGCATCTTTTCAAAATGCGGAATCATCCAGTACTGATCCACCGAGTAACGGAAAAAGCCGCCACCGAGTTGATCGTACACGCCACCTTCAGCCATGCGAGTTAAGGTGAGGGCACACATATACAGGGCGTGTAAATCGGGTTGCTCGTGACTGCTACTGGAGCGCCATTGCCGCAACAACAAATCTAACGCGCGCGCCTGCGGAAACTTGGGCGCAGTGCCGAAGCCGCCAAATTGAGTATCGAAGCGCTGTTCCAGTTCTGCGCGCGCCTGCTGTAACGGTCCTGCGTGTAACTCACCTTGCGTGTGTGGTTCGGGTTGTAAATCCGCGAACACGCTTTGCAGTGCTTCATGTTGTTGTTCGATGTCGGTTTGATGTTCATCGTAGTACCGCGCCACACGCAACAGCAGTTCACCGAAGCCCGGCAGGCCGTGACGCGCCTGTGGCGGAAAATACGTGCCGCCGAAAAATGGTTGATGGGTGAGATGGCTTAAGAACATGGTCAACGGCCAGCCGCCGGCATGTTGTGTGAGCACTTGTTGCGCCAGTTGGTAGATCTTGTCCAGATCGGGGCGTTCTTCGCGGTCCACCTTAATGTTGATGAAGTGTTGATTCATCACTGCAGCGATGGCGGGGTTGTCGAACGATTCATGCGCCATGACGTGGCACCAATGACAAGCCGAATAGCCAATCGACAACAGAATCGGCTTGCCTTCGCGTTGCGCGCGTTGCAGCGCGGCTTCGCCCCAGGGATACCATTCCACCGGGTTGTCTGCGTGTTGCAGAAGATAGGGGCTGGTGGCGGTAGCGAGATGATTGGGCATGATCAGTTGGGATGTACTTGTACCGGCTTGCGACTATAGCCGAACCCGGACTAGGCTAGCGCTGCGCATATAACCACAGGGGGCATTCATGAATAAGCTACTTATCTTGCGTTCATTGCTGGTAACACTGGCGCTGTTTGCCATAGGCAATGCGTATGCCGCTGATGACGCGCAAACCAAGGTGCTGGGCA
>JANMSB010000071.1:0-3283 GCA_031388915.1 Pseudomonadota bacterium
GATGCGGCCATCTTTTAAACCTATGTCGGCTTTGACGATGCCCCAGTGATCAACAATCAAGGCATTGGTAATGACCGTGTCGACCACTTCGGCTGCACAGCGTTGACTCTGGCCCATGCCATCGCGAATCACTTTGCCGCCACCGAACTTCACTTCCTCGCCGTAAATGGTGAAGTCTTTCTCTACTTCAATGATGAGCTCGGTATCGCCCAGGCGCACGCGATCACCGGTGGTGGGCCCGAACATTTCTGCATAGGCATGGCGGGACATGGATGTCATGAGTTGCATCCCTGTGGTTTTTGCCCCCACCCCAACCCTCTGCCGTGCAGGAAGCACAAATGGTGCAAGCGCATGGATGCGCTGGAGCAGCCCCCGCTAACGCAGGGGAGGGAATCGGATTTGGTGCAGGCGGGGCTTGTTCCCTCCCTCGCTTGCGGGGGAGGGTTAGGGTGGGGGCGTCTTGTTCTGTGCATATTCATAACTTGCCCATTACCTTCTGCTGAAAGCCATACACCTTCTGTTCGCCGGCATAACGCACCAGCTCCACTTCGCGAGTCTGCCCCGGCTCGAAGCGCACTGCAGTGCCTGATGCAATATTCAAACGAAAGCCACGCGCCTTGTCTCGATCAAACTGCAAGGCGTTATTGGTTTCAAAGAAGTGATAGTGCGAACCCACTTGAATGGGACGATCACCGGTATTGGCCACCTGCACTTTCACGGTGTCGCGACCCACGTTGAGTTCGATGGTGCCGGGTTCGATGAAGTATTCGCCAGGAATCATGTAGGCCTCAACGATGACGTAGGGGCAGGTCTCAGACCTGCCCGTCTTAACGACACAAGAGGGCCGGTTTTTGACCGAAGGAAATGGTTCATCCAAAACCGGCCCCTACGCAGGATTAATGTGCATGAAGCAGTCATACAATCGGCTGATGCACGGTCACCAACTTGGTGCCGTCGGGAAAGGTCGCTTCCACCTGCACTTCGGGAATCAACTCGGCAATGCCATCCATCACGTCGGCGCGGCTCAGCAAGGTGGCGCCGTAGCTCATCAATTCAGCAACAGTGCGGCCATCGCGCGCGCCTTCCATGATGGCGGCAGAAATGTACGCCACCGCTTCCGGGTAATTAAGCTTCACGCCACGCGCCTTACGCCGTTCTGCTAATAGCGCAGCGGTGAATAGCAGCAGCTTGTCTTTTTCTCTCGGCGTTAATTCCATCGTCTTGGTCGCCCTGTTTATTGTAGGGGTGGGTTTGAAACCCACCTTCAGATTCGTCAGCCCGGAGGGCAGGTTTTAAACCTGCCCCTACATCCGCGCAGCGTTCTACGTTGCCCAAATGCGTGGCGATACTGCCTCGCGTCCAATGATACGCGGCCGCAAACACTGCCAGACGCTCAGCAACAACTGCTTGGCATCGGCGCCATCGGCGCACAGGCATCGACACAACAATGCACCATCCACCAAGGTACAACTTAAGTTTGCGTGATCGAGTGCAAGTTCGCGCACCGCCTGCACGTCGGCAACGTTCGCTGGATACGCCAACAACGAACCCAGCACGCTCTTGCTTTGCAAGCCCCAGGCTGCCGACTGCATGGCGCCACCGCCCTGGACATGCAAATGATCCAGCAGCAACGGCTTGTCGTTCAACCACAACTCAAAACCCTGTTGCACCTGGCCTGCAATAAACGGTTGATCGCCGGCACGCCGGCCATAACAACCAATCTCCCAGGCAATGCAGCGCGACGCCGCATCAAGCTCGATGTGCGTAATGTTGCGCGCCTGCGCCTGATTGAAATAAATCGTTTCCTGCGGCAGCCATTCCAAGGTGGCCGCCTGCACCTGCAACCGCTGATTCAGCACCGACACCCTACCCGCTGCGGCGCGATAAAACTTGGTCGCCGCAGGCGTGGTCAGCAACGCGTGCGTACCGGCATGAAGCTGCGCATGTAGTTGCAAATGATCGCCGCCGGCAATGCCGCCCGGCGGATGCACAAGATACACGTGACACACCGGCCCTTCGGGATAAAAGGCACGTTGCACCACCAGCGGACCGATGTGTTTGCGGTGACTCAGTACCGTGCGCTGTGCCTGCGCAGTAAATCCCAACTGCAATTCGGCATGCCAGTTGGCAGTGTCGAGAATGTTGGACGCAAGCTGGGGAGTCATGTGGTGATGATAGGGCAGCAGGGACGTGTTGTGCAGATGATGTCGGCGACACGCCCACCGCCTCATGCAAACCGGACACTTCGACTGCGCTCAGTGACCGGAGTGACATCATCCGGTCACTGAGCGCAGTCGAAGTGTCTTTGATTGGCGTGGTTGGCACCAACTTCACAATACAACTCACACCGTCAGATGATGCTTGACCAAATCATCGCTGAGCTCGGTGATCGGTCCAGCCACGACCAAGCGACCCTTGTCGATGATACGAAACTCGCTGGCCACGCGCCGAGCGAACGGCAGCTTTTGCTCCACCAGCAACACGGTCAAATTCTGCTCGCGATTGAGCCTCTGAATGACCTCGCCTATTTCATGGACGATTTTGGGCTGAATGCCTTCGGTCGGCTCATCCAAAATCAAGAAGCGTGGTTCGATAATCAAGGCGCGCCCGATGGCCAACTGCTGTTGTTGGCCGCCAGACAGGTCACCGCCACGCCGCCGCAGCATTTGCTTGAGCACAGGGAACATGTCGAAAATGTGTTCCGGAATCGTGCGGCGCTTGTCTTTGCGAATGGGCAAGCCGATACGCAGATTTTCCTCCACAGTGAGCTGCGAAAAAATCTCGCGGCCCTGCGGCACATAGCCGATGCCTAGCCGCGCACGCCGCTCTGCTGCCACGCCGCGAATATCCTTGCCTTCGTAATCAATCTGGCCGGACTGGGTGTTGACCAAGCCCATGATGCTCCTGAGCAACGTGGTCTTGCCCATGCCATTGCGACCCATCAAGCAGGTGATGGAACCGGTGGGCACGGTCATGTCCACGTCCCAGAGCGTGTGACTGCCACCGTAAAATTGATTGAGGGATTTGATGGTTAGCATGATGTGCCCCGCAGGCTAGACAATCGTGTAGGGGCGAACCCACGTCCCTCGCCAGGGATTCCGCAGCATTCTGTTCGCCCGTGCTTTGACCGGCGTAAGAACGTGCAGACACATGGGTCTGCCCCTACAACGGAATATTCGCAACCACTACTCACCAAGGTACACCTGTTTCACCATGGCATTGTTCTGCACTTCATCCATGCTGCCTTCGGCCAGCACATGGCCTTCGTGCAATACCGTCACCG
>JANMSB010000121.1:0-3840 GCA_031388915.1 Pseudomonadota bacterium
TCTCCAGCAATGCGTCCAGCTCGATGCCGTCGATCAGGTCGAGCGGATCGAGTGTGTTGCCCTTTGACTTGGACATCATCTTCTTCTGGGTCGCACGAATGATCATGATGACCCTGCACTTCACCGGCAAGGTTCCTTTCCAGCACGTCTACATCAATGCCATGGTGCGCGACGCGGAAGGACAGAAAATGTCCAAGTCAAAGGGCAACACACTCGATCCGCTCGACCTGATCGACGGCATCGAGCTGGACGCATTGCTGGAGAAATCCACACGGGGATTGATGCTTGCCGCTCATCAGGAGAAGGCGGCCAAATATGTGCGCAGGAATTTTCCCTCAGGAATTCCCGCCTATGGCACCGATGCGCTGCGCTTTACCTTTGCCGCGCTGGCCACGCAGGGCCGCGACATTCGTTTTGATCTTGGTCGCATCGAAGGCTATCGCAACTTCTGCAACAAGCTGTGGAATGCGGCGCGCTATGTTCTCATGAACACCGAGAATCAGGACTGTGGTTCGGGCGGCACTTGCGAGTACTCAGTCGCAGACCGCTGGATTCGCTCGCGCCTCGGCCATACCGTTGAACAAACCCGCAAGCGCTTCGATGAATACCGCTTCGATCTAGCCTCGCAGGCGTTGTATGAATTCGCCTGGTACGAGTACTGCGACTGGTATCTGGAACTGTGCAAGCCCGTGCTGCAATCCCATAACGATGACAAGGGCGCCACCGCTGAACAGAAGCGCGGCACGCGGCAGACACTGGTGCAGGTGTTTGAAGCCTACCTGCGCCTGCTGCATCCCTTGATGCCGTTCATCACCGAAGAAATCTGGCAGGCCATTGCACCGCTCGCTAACAAGACTGGTGCGACCATCATGTTGCAGTCGTATCCCAAGACCATCGACTTCCCGATTGACGTTGCCGCTGACAACGCCATCGCCCCGATCAAAGCCGCCATTCTCGGCCCACGCCAGATTCGCGGCCAGCTCGATGTGCCGCAGTCGCGCAAAATCACGCTGTACTTCAAAGCCGCACAACCTGGTGACTGGCAAGCCATTGTCGACAACCTTACCCTGGTGCAAGGCGCAGCCAATGTCAGCAACATCATCGAAGTGACAGATGACGCTTCGCTGCCGCCGACTGCACTGCAAATGGTCGATGGTCGTTCGCTCTATGCGCCGCTCAAAGAACTCATTGATGACGTCGATGCGGAACTTGCTCGCATCGAAAAGCGCAAAGCTAAGACTGCGCAGGAATTGATCAAGTGCGAAAATAAACTTAGCAACGGCAACTTCGTGGCCAATGCGCCTGCGGAAGTCGTCGAGCAGGAACGTGCCCGCATTGCGGCATTCAAAACCGAACTCATGCAGTTTGAAGAACAGGCCAAGCGCGTTGCAACGTTGCGCGGCTAAGCACGCAACTAAACATCGAACCGCCGAGGCGATGTTCATCATTACCGGTAAGCGCAATGATGACATCACCCGCGTGCGCGCCGACTACTGAGCGGGCTTCTCCGGAACCACGATGATGGTGGTGTCACCGCCCGTAGTGCCGCGCGAACCTTGGACACCGGTATCCCCGGTGGCGCCGGTTGCACCAGTGTAGCCGGTATTGCCAGTGTTACCGGTCGCGCCAGTTTCGCCAGTTGCTCCGCTATAGCCGGTCGAGCCGCTTGATCCCGTCGCGCCTGTTTCACCTGCAGGACCGGGAGGACCCGGCACAGTCACTACCGGTGTCACGACTGGTTGCCGATCGCATGCGCTTAAGGCCAGCAACATGACTGCCGCTGACAAGGCCATTGAGTATTTCATGTAATTCCCCTGAGTATTTAAAGATAACCGTTCACTGGAAAGATTCGCGGCGGATTGACGTTGCAGAGCGAAGATATGCCTGCTCTGCGCATGGGTCGGTTCGCTGGCGTACACAATCACGTTACTAGCGTTGCGAATCGCGATTACCCGCTATCGCAGCTTGTTTGACGTCGCTCGCAGTGTGCCAACGGCGGCCAGCACTGCGGTAATTGTTCTATACATACGCATGCCGCCAAACAGCGTTGCGACGCCGCCAATCATGGTGGCCGCCGGAACGGTGCCTTGTTTAAGCAGACGCATTGTTGCGCTGCGTGGATAGCTAGCATCCCTGGGCAGATCGAGTTGATGCGCGATGAGTTGGCGTTGCTTGGCCAACTGCGCACGCAGTGTTTCTCGTCGTGCGGATAGGGATGTATCGAGTGCCGCAGTCACAACTTACTCCTGATCATGGCGATATCCGCGGCAAGCTCGGCGCGCGATGCCGCAAAGGAATGAACGGAGAGCGCCAGCAACGCCTGCAATTTTCGCCATGCCCACCAAGTGCTGCCTGCATAGAGAACGATCAATGCTATCGCCGAGGGAATCAAGTAACCGGTTTGCCAGCCAAGCGTCAACAACAGCACACCAACTGCAATATTGGCGCACAGAAAGAACGCGAAACCCAGCAGCCCGGCCATCAGCAACTTGCTCAGCCGAATTTTCTCTTCCGCCCATTCAACCTTCACGAGCTGTCCATGCAGTGCAAGCTGCGTGGACAGAGCATCACCTGCGGAACGCAATTTTCGAATTGCGCTCATCGGGTTGATATCGGCGGTCGCCGATATCAACGATGCAGGTTCCGGCGAAACACTCATCAGCGGTGCTCGACTCATGGTTGCACCATCCTGCCGCTATTTTCGGTTGCTCAGCAAAAATCCCACTACCACGCCCACTGCCGCGCCTATGCCGACGGCGGCCCAGGGCTGTTCGTGTACATAGTTGTTAGTAACCGTGGCCGACTTGCGGGCGCGCTGCACGATCGATTCGCTCACCTCATCAAGATAAGTTCTTGCGGAGGCGATACGTTCGTTCAACTGTTCCTTAGCTTTTTCCAGGTCTTCACCGGTCAGCGACGTGGTCTTGGTGATCAGATCTTCGATATCCGCCACGAAATTATGAAACTCGCGAGAAGCGCGCGACGTCATCGTAGTGGCGATACTCGACAAAGCGGATTTTGATCTAGCGGCTTGTCCGTTTGCGACGGATTCCAGCGTAGGTGATTGAGGTTGCATGGTTGACTCCTGGTCAGTGTTGCGAATAGATCACACCGCAGCGCGTACCGACAAACGCACACACCTTGCGGCAGGAAATGAGCAATGACAGTAGGCGCTGCCGCACTCCGTGTCCGTGCGGCAGCGTACGTTGGGGCCTGCTTTTTAGCGCGCCAGGTTGACTCCTGGCCTCGGCACCAACGCCGCCAATGGGGCGATAAAGTCGAGCGGGTTGAAGAACACCTGCGTGGCGCCGTCAAGGACGGCCCGGACGCCAGGGCATTGCTATGCGCCGTCAGTGGTGGCGTTCGGCTTGCCGCAGCCGGCCAGTAGACCCGTTGTCAGAAACAGTATGGCAATCCACTTCATAAAACCGAGTCCATCGTTAGCGCTCCGAACATTACGGACAAGATCCCGTTTGTTAATTGAATGTGGGGCTCAGGACTGGTTGTGACCGAAGGAAATCCCTGTGGGACACCTCGCTTGAGTACCCAAGTTATCAATGTGGGTACACCGCGCTCGGTGCGCCGCGTCCTGAGCTTTTCTGACCGCCGTCGCAGCGATGCGCTAATGGTTACCAGACCCTAATGATTCGGGGCGGCAATATTTTGAATACGCGACGGCGTGAATGGCATGACGATTCCAGGCGCTAGAGCGTACCGGCTCTCGATGCGATGCGAGCCAGCCTGCTTAGCTCGCAACAAGATTTCAGCCCACGATGAGAATGCGCTGCCGAGGGTTTGCTACGGTTGTGCAACCAAGCGCGCAATCGTCTCTGCCATCAG
>JANMSB010000122.1:0-2453 GCA_031388915.1 Pseudomonadota bacterium
CTTTGTGCCCAAGACCCGCATCGAAGTTGCGGTTAAAGACTCTCTGGTCGACCAAGTTGTTGAAGCGATCATGAATGCCGCCAAAACCGGCAAAGTCGGCGACGGCAAGATCTTCATTACCAGCCTGGAGCGCGTGCTGCGTATCCGTACCGGTGAAGCTGACGATCAAGCGCTCTAAGTTCCGACGATATAACAGCAGCCGGATTCTGGGTTTGTGTCTGCAGCTGAGTTGCTGCAGACACAAGTCCTGGAACACGATGGTTTAAGTTGCAATCACACGACTCTGCTAACTTGCCGGCCGCAGCCGCAGTCAATTGAAGCTAGCTGCGCAAAGTTTCCACGCCACGTAATACTGCCAGCGCGCCGCTGCGCACCACTTCCAACACCTCGCCATAGTTGCCGATGGTGCTAATAAAATGACTAATCCGCGCCTCACTATCGGTTAGCTCAATCACGAAACTAACCGGATCGTCGCTGAGTATCTTGGCACCGACCTGTTCAATCACGCCGTGCAGCGCGGCCGCCTGACTGGCGCTGTGTTTGAGTTTGATCAACAGCAATTCGCGTTCGATATGCGCGTCGCGCGTTAAGTCGTCAACATTGACGACGTCCACCAGCTTCAGGGACTGATTCACGATCTGCGTCAACACCGCCTCGGTGCCGGTGGTGACCAGGGTGATGCGCGACACGGTCGGGTCCTCGGTGGTGGCCACATTGAGGGATTCAATGTTGTAGCCGCGATTTGAAAACAGTCCTGCCACGCGGGTCAGAGCACCCACTTCGTTTTGCAGCAGAATGGAAATGATATGTCGCCGGTTATTCATGTGCGAGGGCTCAGATGCGCGCGCCAGTTTGACGGCTCGCGGGAAAATCAGGGCCGCACAGCGTAACCGACGAGGCCGCCTGACGTAAGGGCAAAGTGGCGCTCAAGTGGTGCGCGCGGGTGCTAACTGCTAGGCTTTCCCACCCCGAACCCTTTTAAGTTCTCCCCGGCAGGATCAGTTCCGTGAATCACAGCCAAGCACATAGTCACGCGCCACGCGCGACCGTCCTGAATCCACTGGCGGGGCAAACCCTGTCGGGTGCGGAAATCCTGGTCCAGGTGCTGGCCGATGAAGGCGTTGACGTGGTCTTCGGCTATTCGGGCGGGGCTATTCTGCCTACTTATGATGCGATTTTTGTATACAACGAAACCCACGCACCGGCGCACGGTGGCAAACAGCCGATGCCCCTGATCGTGCCGGCCAACGAACAGGCTGCGGGTTTCATGGCCGCCGGCTACGCGCGCGCCACCGGCAAAGTCGGCGTAGCGGTGGTCACTTCCGGGCCGGGTGCAACCAATACCGTGACGCCAGTGCGGGATTGCATGGCGGATTCCGTACCCATCGTGGTGATTTGCGGCCAGGTGTCGACCAGCTCTATTGGCACCGATGCGTTTCAGGAAGCGCCGGTGGCGGGCGTGATGGGCGCGGTCGCCAAGCATGTGTTCTTAGTGACTGATCCGACGCGTCTGGAAGACACGGTTCGCACCGCGTTTGAGATTGCTCGCACCGGTCGTCCTGGTCCGGTGGTCATCGACATCCCCAAGGATGTGCAGAACTGGCGCGGCGTGTTCAAGGGCGAAGGTCGGCTACCGTTTCCGGGATATCGCCAGCGCATGAACAAACTGGCCAAGTCAGCCCTGACCGATCAGGACTGCGCCGCATTCTGGAAATTGTTCAAACAGTCCAAGCGTCCGCTGATCTATGCCGGCGGCGGCGTGATCAATGGCGCGGCCACCGCAGCGGTGCGTGAATTTGCCGCAGAGTTCAACGTGCCCGTGGTCACCACATTGATGGCGTTAGGAGCGGTAGATACCACGGCACCTGAGTCTATGAGCATGCTGGGCATGCATGGCGCGGCCTTCGCCAATTATGCAGTGATCGATTGCGACTTCCTGCTGGCGCTGGGTGCGCGCTTCGATGACCGCGTTGCGGGCGACCCCAAGCGCTTCGCCGGCAACGCCAAAGCCATTGCCCACATCGATATCGATGTCTCTGAAATCAACAAGGTCAAGGCGGCACACTGGTCCCATGTTGGCTCACTGGCACAAGCAATCGTTGCACTCACTGTCTACGGACGTAAGCATAAGTTAACGATTGAGACTACCGAGTGGCTTGCTCATTGCGCCGAGCTTAAGCAACAGTACGCGATGAACTACGACCGCGACAGCCAACTAATTCAGCCGTACTACGTCATTGAAGAGATCAATCGACTAACCAAGGGCGAGGCGATTATCAGTACCGGCGTCGGTCAGCATCAAATGTGGGCCGCGCAATACTTTGACTTCAAGGGCCCCCGTCAATGGCTCACCTCCGGCAGCATGGGCACCATGGGGTTCGGCTTGCCGGCGGCTATCGGGGCGCAGTTTGCGCATCCCGACCGCTTAGTCATCGACATCGATGGCGACGCCA
>JANMSB010000124.1:0-6266 GCA_031388915.1 Pseudomonadota bacterium
TTCATAGGCTTGGTCGAAATCTTCGCCCTGCAACACGGCTTCGCCGCCGAGATCAATCACTGCCTGCACTTTGATGCTAGGCGTGGTCTTGGGCATGACGATCACGGCTTGAATGCCGCGACGGCGCGCGCTGAGTGCGACGCCTTGTGCATGGTTGCCGGCCGACGCACAAATAACGCCGCGCTTGGCCACGGCTTCGGATAGGTGGGCAATCTTGTTGTAGGCGCCGCGCAGCTTGAAGGAAAACACCGGCTGCAAGTCTTCGCGCTTGAGCAACACAGTGTTGCCCAGCCGCCGGCTCAGACGCTGCGCGTTATCCAGCGGCGTTTCGATGGCCACGTCATATACGCGTGCTTTTAGAATGCGTTCCAAGTACGAATCGGTCATGACAGGCTAGGTCCAACGTAGGCGAGCAACAGACTGAATACAGTAACAGGCGACAGGCAGTCGAGCCAGCAAGTCGCTGTTAGACTCGCACCTTACAATTCGCAAAGCTTTAAGACTTCATGGACTCACAAGAACTACAGCGATCGCGGCGCCGCGCCCTGGGCCATCTGGGCGCATTGGTCGGCACGTTATCCAGCGGTCTGGCGCTGAGCGCCGACTCCGTCATAGGCGAGCAGACCGCCGACGAACTCAATCCCTGGAGCCGCGCTCGCGCGCAGTTAGTACTCAACCCGCGACTGGCCTACTTCGACACCGCGCAGTTTGGCCCAAGCCTGCGCTCGGTGTTGGTCAGCGAATACCGCGCCCAGGAAGCGCTACACACCGATCCGATTGGCTTTTATCAGGCGCGCTATTCCAACACCGCAGTGCAAGACCTGTGCGGGCGTCTAAGCACTTGGCTGGACTGCGCGGTCGACGAGTTGTGCTTCAGTCGTAGCGCTATCCGCGGTTTGATGCAGTGTGGCCAGGCGCTGAATCTGCAAGCCGGCGATGAAGTATTGATTAACCCCCAACTCCCCGCCGAGCTGCGCCGCTTCTGGAACCAAGAGGCCCGACAGCGTGGCCTGGTGTTGAAAACGATTGCGCTGCCCGTGCCGCTGCAAGGCAACGCCGAGGTGCTGACGGCATTTGAAAACGCCATCAGCGAACGCAGCCGCGTATTGGTGTGCAGTCATATCCAGGGCGCGGATGGCGCGGTATTGCCAGTGCGCGAGCTGTGTCAGATGGCCCGTTCGCGCGGACTGATCTCGATGATCGACGGCACCTTAAGCCTGGGCGCCCTGCAAGTGTCGATGCGCGAGCTCGGTTGTGATGTGTACGGCGCGAGTTTATGCCGGTGGCTCAACGGCCCGCAGCACACCAGCGTGCTGTACGTACGCACCGAGGTGCAATCGGCGTTGCTGGATGACGGCGTTTCCGGTGCAGAATCCACCCTGACCGGCAATCGTTTTGGTTGGCCCACGTTGTTGCAACGCTGGCCTACCGATTTCATCGAGCTGGCGCCGCAATTTCAAAGCCTGTCGACGGCGCTTAGCTGGCAAGAGAGTATCGGTCGCGCCCGTATCGAAGCAAGGCTGCGTGAGTTGCAAACTTTTACGCGTCTGCGTTTGCAGGGCATGGCTGGCGTCGAGCTAATCACGCCGCAGCAACCCGGCATGTGGCTGCAACTGCTGTCGTTGCGCACGCCCAAACACAGCGCGATCGAATTGGCCGAATGGTTGCGAAATAATGACAAGGTCATTGTCAGCGCGGTGAGTCCCACGCAAGATGGTATGAATGGCTTGCGAGTGTCCTTGCATGTCTACAATTCCTACGATGACATCGAGCGACTAACGCAGGGTCTGCAACGCGCCTTGCGGGTTTAGAGGAGTAGCCGCGGTTGAATTCCCTGTTGTTGATTGCTTCCGGCATGACGGGCGGACTGTTTGCCTGCTTTGTGCTGCGTTTTGTTTGGGCGTCGGTAGCCGTACGGACGCGGCCCGAATTGTGGCGCACATCGAACGCCTTTAACGAACTACTGTACGTCGGCAGTCATGCGGTAATCGGCGGCGGTATCGGCTTGTTGTTCTGGCTGAGCTGGGGTTTCACGGCGCTCGCCGGATTGACCTGGTGGCAACAGGGTTTGGGATTCGGTCTGGGTAATGCACTGGTATTCGGCGTCGTGCCGCTAGTTATTCTGCGCAGCTTGGTGCACTGCGCTGCCGAGATTTACTGGTTATTGCTCTGTGAGTTGTTACTCACCGGCGCAGCCGCCGGACTGGCCAGCAGTTGGAGCTGGCAGAAGGCTTTCTAGGGGGCTTCTGATTAACTTGTTCTTATCGTAGAGGCGATTCGCGAGCCGCCTCTACGAAACAACACCTTCAACTTAGTGCAATTCAATCAGGTATTTCTTAACGATCCAGGAACTGCCGGACCACTTGCAACACACGTTGCGGATGCGCGCCAAATACATTGGAGCCGGATTCCGGCAGATCCTCCAGTAGCGATTGGGCAAGGGAATTCTTGGCGCGTTGGCTGTGCTCATAAAATTCATCGCGAGCGCGCAAGATCAACCCTGACTGCTGCAACGAAGCCAAGCGCTTGGCGGTGGGATATTCGAGCATGGCGTGCAAGGCCATGGCGCTGCGGCGGCGGCTGCGTAATACATCAGCCAGTTCTTCGGTGAGCTGTTCGGCAGTGGCTTGTGGACCGCGCGAGTGTTGCAGACGCTGCCAATCTTTGAGCAGGTGCGCGCCATCGGCGGTCGGCAGGGTGGGCAATGCCGTCCATTCCGGAGATTTGGCTTCCTGGGAGTTGAAATGCGGCACTGAGGCCAGCACGAGGCGCCGAACCTGCTGCGCACTGGCTGTTGCCAATTCGATGGCCACCAGGGCGCCTAATTGCACACCGATCAGATCCACACTGCGCAATCGCAAGCTATCGACGAACTCGCCGATGGCCGCGCCAAGATCCGCAGCCGACCATTCGCTGGGGGGTGCATCGGAACAACCGTAACCGGGCAAATCAAATGAATAAATGCTGCGATCACGACCCAACTCGGGCAGCAACGCATTGAAATAAGCGGAGGAGCTTCCTGCCGGATGCAAACACACCAGCGGCACGCGCTCATCGAAACCGCCACCGGAGGGATAAGCGGTGGTCAGATGCAACTGGCCATAGCGGCACTCAGCGTAGCTACGACGGATATGGACGGTGGTGGGCATAACCAGCGGCATACGACGACGAGAACGGGTTTGCAACACAGTCACACACTCCTGCATACGAAAATCTGTAGGAGCAGCACTTTAAGCACCCGAGGCAGGCGCTTCATGGAACTGGGTCTCAGCTTGGTATTTATCCAGGCAGCGTAGATATCAGCGGCGCGAACTACTTCACGCGCCGCACTACTGCCCTAGGCAAACCGTTAGAACATCTTGGATTCATCCAGCTTTTCTGCCGGCTTCGCGACGGCGCGCGAAGGAATGAAATCGCCGGTGATCATTTGTTCAAATGCCTGGCCCGGGCCGACCATGGGATACACACCGGCATCCGCGTCGATGACCACTTCCAAGAAGGCGGGGCCCTTGAATTCGACGAATTCCTTGATGACACGCGGAACATCCGCCTTGCTGTCCAGGCGCACTGCAAACGGGAAGCCATCGGCTTGCGCGGCCTTGATGAAATCCTTCTTGTGCAACGATTTGTCGCTGGCCGACAACCGGCCCTTGAAGAACAGCTTCTGCCACTGCTTCACCATGCCATCGCCGTTGTTGTTCAGCACCACCACCTTTACCGGCAATTCGTAGGTGGTCACGGTCTCCAGTTCACCCAGATTCATACGGATGCTGGCGTCGCCATCGATGTCGATGACTAAGCGGTCGGGATGCGCAAACTGCGCCCCGATTGCCGCCGGCAAGCCGAACCCCATGGTGCCCATGCTGCCGGAGGTGAGCCACTGCCGCGGTCCTTGAAAGTCAAAATACTGGGCCGCCCACATCTGATGCTGGCCCACGCCGGTGGCGATGATGGCCCGCCCCTGGGTTAGGCGATTGATCTCCTCGATCACATAGTAGGGCTGGATGGCGTTGCTGTCTTTGTCGTAGCTCATTGGATACTGTTGCTTAAGCTCAGCACAGTGATCCAGCCACTTGGTGGTGTCGATTGTTAACTTATGCTTACGTCCATAGCCAGCCAACGCAACTAAAGCTTGGCCCAGTGAGCCGACATGCGACCACTGCGCCGCCTTGACCTTGTTGATCTCGGAAGCATCGATATCGATATGCGCGATGGCCTTGGCGTTCTCGGCAAAGCGCTTGGGATCGCCCGCCACACGGTCGTCGAAGCGCGCGCCCAAGGCAAACAGGAAGTCGCAATCGATGACCCCATAATTGGCAAAGGCCGCGCCATGCATTCCCAACATGCCCATGGACAGCGGCGAGGTGGTATCAATGCCGCCCAATGCCATCAGCGTGGTGACTACCGGCACCTTGAATTCCTCGGCAAAGTCCTTTAACGCCGCGCTAGCGCCGCCATTGATGACCCCGCCGCCGGCGTAAATGAGCGGCCGCTTGGACTGCTTGAACAAAGCCCAAAACGCGGCGCAGTCCTGGTCGCTGAGCACGGACTTGGCCAGTTTGTTCATGCGCTGTCGGTAGCCGGGGATTGGCAAGCGCCCCTCGCCCTTGAACACGCCGCGCCAGTTTTGGATGTCCTTGGGTATGTCGATGACCACCGGACCGGGGCGACCGGTGCGGGCGATCTCAAAGGCGGTACGGATGGTGTCTTCCAGTTTGGTGGGATCGGTCACCAAGAACACATGCTTGGCCACCGAACTCATGACGCCCGCCACCGGGGCTTCTTGGAAAGCGTCGGTGCCAATGGCGCTGGTGGGCACTTGGCCGCAGATCACCACAATGGGGATGGAATCCGCCATGCAATCACGCACGGGGGTAACGGTATTGGTGGCGCCTGGGCCGGACGTCACCATCGCCACGCCCACCTTGCCGTTGGCACGCGCGTAACCTGCCGCCATGAATCCAGCACCCTGCTCGTTGGCCGGCACGATCAATGGCATGGGAGGTTTGCCGCCATTGGCAGGCGCATGGGTATGGTTGTGCACGAAAATCGCGTCGTAGGTCGGCAAAATGGCCCCACCGGAATAGCCGAACACCACATCGACACCTTCATCGACCAGCACCTGCACCACCATTTCCGCGCCGGAAAGCATTTGTCCCGCCTGGGGATTGAGGGTGGCCGCTCGGGGTGAGTGACTATGGGCTGTACTGTGGTTCACGGGCTGATCCTGCCAAAACTAAAAAGGCAAAGGGAGTCGGGGTGGGAAAGCCTAGCAGTTAGGGCTGGCCGGCACCACTTGGCGACGCCTCGGCGGGCAGTTTGATCTTACGCGCACGGCCGCTGTCGGGTACCCTGTGCGACCCCAAAATGACTGGCGAACGGCCCACACCGGACGCACGCACTTGAGCCCACGGACATGAATAATCGGCGACACATTATTTCCATCCTGCTGCAGAACGAAGTTGGCGCCCTCAGCCGCGTGGCCGGATTATTTTCCAATCGCGGTTACAACATCGAATCCCTGAACGTGGCGCCTACCGACGATCCGACCGTATCACGTATTACGCTGGTGACCACCGGTACCGAGGCGGTGTTGACGCAGATCGTCAATCAATCGTTGAAACTGGTGGATGTCGTCAATGTCGACGATCTGACCCGCGATGCGCATATCGAGCGCGAGCTGTTGTTGATCAAGCTCAAATACAGTCACAGCCAGGGGGCGGCCTTGCGTGAAGTGATTGACAAGGCTGGCGCCAAAATTCTCAGCGATGATGTCACCAGCTTAGTGATTGAGCTGAGCGATAGCGAAGCACGCCTCAATCATTTCATCAGTACGGTAGGCAATTTCAGCGAAATACTGGAAGTGGCGCGCAGCGGAGCGCTGGCGGTGATTCGCGGTACGGAAACGCTGCGCAATTAATTCGCGCCCGCATCGGGGCAACACGTCTAAGCAAGCGTTTTTTGGAGTGGACGGTGGTAAACACCGCAAGGGACTTGAATCTAGTACTTGCGTCTGCGGCCGCTTGGCGCAAACGCAAGTCCAGAATCTGCCTGCCCTTAGAACACAACTAATTAAAACAAGCTCTACTTACAGCGCCTGGTCGTCTGCTTCGCCAGTACGGATGCGCAGCACGCGCTCCAGGCTGGTAATGAAGATCTTGCCGTCGCCGACTTTGCCGGTTTTGGCGGCATTCATGATCGCTTCAACAACTTGGTCGACCAGAGAGTCTTTAACCGCAACTTCGATGCGGGTCTTGGGCACAAAG
>JANMSB010000141.1:0-29987 GCA_031388915.1 Pseudomonadota bacterium
CACGGCGAGTGGCGGCAGTGCGCCCTGTCCGGAAATTTATGCCTGGGGTTTCCGCAATCCCTGGCGTTGGAGTTTCGATAAAGCCACCGGCGAGTTATGGGTGGGCGATGTGGGGCAGAACGTGTACGAGGAAATCGACCAAGTGGAGCTGGGTGGCAACTATGGCTGGCGTTGCCGCGAGGGTGCCCACGCCTTTAACACCAGTGGGTGCAGCAGTGGCTATATCGATCCAGTGACGGAATACGATCACAACCTGGGCTCGGCAGTAACTGGCGGGTATGTGTATCGCGGTACGCAGACCACCAATCTGCTTGGCCGATACTTGTTTGGCGACTTTGGGTCCGGGCGCATCTGGGCATGGTTGCCCGAACAAGCCGGTGGCACGCGCACACCGACACAGTTGCTACTCAGTGGCCGCAATATTTCATCCTTCGGCGAAGCCAATGACGGCGAGTTGTACGTGGTGGATTACAGCGGCGGGCTGTACCACATCAATTTCACTGTCGGCAGCTCCGGTGGCGTGGTGCCCAGCAATTTGGCCGATACCGGTTGTGTGAGTAGCACTAACCCCATGCAGGCGGCTGCGAGTTTGATTCCCTACGACATCAACGCCGCGTTCTGGTCGGACGGTGCTGTTAAGGAGCGTTGGCTGGCGCTGCCGAATGGCCAGAACATAGTCGTGGACAGCAATGGTGTCTGGACCTTCCCGAACGGTTCGGTGCTGATGAAGAGTTTTCGGGTGAATGGCGCCTTGATCGAGACACGCCTACTCATGCGTCATTCTGACAGTACGTGGTCCGGCTATACCTACGAATGGAACGATGCGCAGACTGCTGCGACGCGCGTGCAGGGTGGTAAGACGCGCGCTCTGGGCAATGGCCAGGTGTGGATTTATCCCAGTGAGTCGCAGTGCCTGGAGTGCCATACCAATGCGGCGGGTCGATCGTTGGGTTTGATGACAGCGCAATTGAACCGATCGTACTTGTATGCCAGCACCGGTCGCACCGCCAATCAACTGGATACGCTCAGTGCCATAAACATATTAAGTCCGACGGTGAGCGGCGCTACGGCAACAGTCTTGACCAATCCCAACGATATCGCTGCCAGCTTGAGCAATCGTGCCCGTGCTTATCTGCAAACCAATTGCGCTCAATGTCATCAGCCGGGTGGGCCGACGCCGAGCAACATGGATTTGCGTTACGGCACGGCATTCGTCAATACCAATACTTGTAACGTGCTGCCCACTGCCGGCGATCTAGGTCTCAGTGGTGCGCGGTTGATTGCGCCGGGCAATGCGACCAGCTCAGTGCTGATCGAGCGCACCCAGCGTCGCGATGCCCATGGCATGCCGCCGCTGGGGTCCAATGTGGTGGATAGCAACGGCGTTAGCCTGTTGACCGCTTGGGTTAATTCGCTGAGCGGATGTTAGGGCGTGCTGCGCAGCGATCAGATGAATATAAGCAAACCCTCACATATACTGCCTGCCCGTTACGGTTGAGGCGTATAGAACATGGCACTGGTGGGTTTGGTTGGCTGGCGTGGCATGGTGGGCTCCGTGTTGATGGACCGCATGCAGGCTGAGAATGACTTCGCGCTGATTGAGCCGGTGTTTTTCTCGACCTCCAATGTGGGCGGTGCCGCGCCGTCGATGGCGAAAAACGAAACCAAGTTGCAGGATGCGTTCAACATTGACGCGCTGAAGCGCTGCGACATCATCATTACTGCCCAGGGTGGCGATTACACCACCGAGGTTTTTTCCAAGCTGCGTGCGGCGGGTTGGAAGGGGCATTGGATCGATGCGGCGTCGACGCTGCGTATGAAGGACGATGCGGTGATCATCCTGGATCCGGTCAACATGCCGGTGATCAAGAGCTCACTCGCCAAGGGCGGCAAAAATTGGATCGGCGGCAACTGCACCGTGAGCTGCATGCTCATGGGTGTGGGGGCGCTGTACAAGGCGGGCTTGGTGGAGTGGATGAGCACCCAGACTTATCAGGCCGCGTCGGGTGGCGGTGCGCAGCACATGCGCGAATTGTTGACGCAGTACGGCACGCTGAACGCCGAGGTGAAAGCATTGCTCGCCGACCCCAAGAGCGCGATTCTAGAGATTGATCGCAAGGTGATCGCCAAGCAGCGCAGCCTGTCGTCCGACGAAACCGCGAATTTTGGTGTGCCGCTGGGTGGGTCGTTGATTCCCTGGATCGATAAGGATTTGGGCAACGGTCAGTCGAAAGAAGAATGGAAGGGCATGGCCGAGACCAACAAAATTCTGGGTCAGGGTGAAGGTTTCGGCACGCCCGCCGTGCCGGTGGACGGGTTCTGCGTGCGCGTTGGCGCCATGCGTTGCCATTCGCAGGCGTTGACCTTCAAGTTGAAGAAGGACGTGCCGGTGGCGGACATCGAAGCCCTGATTGCCGCCGACAACGCCTGGGTTAAGGTGGTGCCGAACACGCGCGAGGCCAGTATTCGCGACCTGACGCCCGTGGCGGTAACCGGCACCATGAATATTCCGGTGGGTCGGCTGCGTAAACTGGCCATGGGCCCGGAATACTTAGGTGCTTTCACCATTGGCGATCAGTTGTTGTGGGGGGCGGCGGAGCCGTTGCGGCGTATGCTGCGCATCCTCTTGGAGAAATAAGCTCGGCCTGCCGATGGATACGGGTAGTTCAGCCCGACATATCGAAACACGTCGCAAAATCAGCGTAGAGCAGGGGGGCGAATTATTGTCACATGCTCTAGGTGTGGTACTTATGAAAGAACGTAGCTCGGGCTGTAACGCGCCATTGTGAAGTGACGGTAGACTGGACTCGAGTTGTCGTGCGGGGTATCGGCGTGAATTTAAGCTGCGATTTGGGTTTGGATTAGCGGGTTGAGTTCGATAATTGGTAAGGGCGCTGCATTAAATAGCGCCCAGATTGCTGAAATCTTGGTGAAAAATTACTTGTAGGCTATAGTCGCCTGCGTTAAGTCAAGTCGCACCTGAAGCGACTCACGGTTGCCGGAGCCATGTGGGATGGTCCGACTGCCGACTGGCCTAGCAAGCACCGCGGCTATGGTTCTAGGAGAGCTGATGAATAAGAACGCCTTGCGCTGCCTCGTTGCGAGCGCACTGCTGTCTCCTGCCACTCTGTTCGCACTGGGTTTGGGCGAAATTCGCCTGAATTCTGCGCTTAACCAACCTTTCGATGCCGAGATCGAGGTGGTGAGCGCGAGTAACGACGAGTTGGGCAGTTTGAAGGTCGCGCTAGCCAGTGAGGAAAATTTCCGTCGCTACGGCCTGGATCGTCCCAACTTTCTCTCGAATTTTTCCCTACGGGTCGATTCGGTCAATGCCGGTCGTCCAGTGATCAAGTTGCGCTCTGCCAACGCCGTTACTGAGCCCTTTCTAAGCCTGCTGGTGGAAGTAAGCTGGACCGGTGGGCGCGTGCTGCGCGAATACACCGTATTGCTGGATCCGCCGGTATTTGGGCCTGCCAGCGATCAACAGCCGGTGTTGGCGCCGCGTGGCCGTACCGAAGTTCCATCCACGGGCAGCATCGAGCGCAGTGCGCCGCCCACACCGACCGAACCAACCGTTGCGCCCATGCCGGTTAAACCCGCCCCTGCAGCGGCAAGTCCTACCGCTGCAATGGCGCCAGCCGCAGCCCTAGTCGGCGACAGCTACACCGTTAAGCGTGCCGACACGCTTTCCAAGATCGCGAACGTGATCGCTCCCGAAGTGGGGAGCACGCCCCGTCAGACGATGATGGCGCTATATCGCGCCAACCCACAGGCCTTCGACGGCAATGTCAATGTGCTGCGTGCCGGTAGCGTGTTACGCATTCCGCCGGCGGCGGATATCCAAGCGATTTCTAATGCCGAGGCCGCTGCGGAATTGTCACGGCAGTACGGGGCCTGGCGCGGTGCGGCCCCGGCAGTGGCCACCAGTGAGGCCACTGAGCGCCTGCGCTTGGTGCCGGCAGAAAAGGCTGGTGCAGTCGGTACTAGCCAGGCACAGGCGGGCGCCAATGCCGCAGCGGCCGAACGCACAAAACAGTTAGAAGCGCAGCTTGCCGAAGCGCGTCGACTGTTGGATTTACGCAATGCCGAACTAGCGCAGATGCAAAAGCGTCTGGCTGCTGCGACGGCGGGCAGCGTGGCGGCTGTTGAGCCGAAAATTCCTGCTCCCACCACACCTGCGCCAACCCCCGAGATCGCGGCCGCTCCCGAAGCGCCGACGCCACCTGAAGCGGTGGAGCCGCCCATTGAGCCGCCAGTTGCTGAAGAAACTGCGGAACCGGCGCCCGCTGAAACCGCACCGGTTGCTGAGGCACCCGCCAGCCCCAGCTTGTTTGAGCGTTTGTCCCAATATGGTCTGTGGCTGATTGTTGCGGGCTTGGCCTTGATTGTTGGTTTGATCGCCTATTTCCGCCGTCGTCAACAATTGGCTGACGACGAGCATTCCAGCGCCACCTTGACTGCGGGCGATTTTGAGTCGGCTCTGTCGCGTGCGCCGAAGTGGTCACGTGAGACTGCCGATACTGAAGTCGATGTGGACACGGACGAGCATCAAATACTCAGTCCCACCGTTACTCGAACCGCAGCGCCAGTCGCAGCCGCAGCCATTGCGCAGCTATCGGAAGATACCTTGAGTAGCGAAACCGCTATTCATGTCGACCAGCAGGACGCATTGGCCGAAGCCGATTTCCACATGGCATATGGGTTGTATGACCAGGCTGCGGACATCGTGAAACTGGCCATTGAACGCCAGCCGGAGCGCCGCGAGCTGAAAGTGAAGCTGGCCGAAATTTTCTTCGTCTGGGGTAACAAGGATTCATTCCTCGAAGTCGCCCAGCAATTACACGACACCCAGGGTGAAGCCGTCGCCGGTGAGTGGGATAAGATCATGATCATGGGCAAACAGATTTGCCCGGACGATTCGCTATTTGCAGGCAGCATTGTCGGCTCGCGGACCACCGATAGCATCGACGTCAACTTGGAAGGCGGCGAGCACCACGTCGATATCGACCTTTACGATGCGCCGTCCGGCGATCAACCGAAGTCCGATCTGGATTTTGAATTGGCTTCTACCGGAGAACATATCAGCAACGCCGAATCGGGCCTGGATTTTCTACTCGATGAGCCGCAGCGTGGCGTGGATGACGAGCCAACCCGTGAGATGGATGCCAACGCCCGCACCCAGGAAACGCCGACGATCGAGTCGCCGTTCCTGCGCGATCAGAGTTCCGCGACGATTCGCGAGAAGTTCGATCGCAAGCTGTTCGATGGCGATGAAATGAACATCGAGCGCACCGCCGAGTTGTCGTTGGATGAAATCGGCCTGGACGTTTCCGCTTTGGAAACGACCGGTACGGTGGCTGATGAAACACAGCAGATCGGTGACGATGACCTGACGCGGGTTGCGACCATGAATCGCAGCTTCGATGCCGGCAGCCAAACTAAAACGATGGTGGCGCCGTACATAGACGATCTACAGGATGTCGATGGCGAAGATTCAAGCGGCAACACCATCACCGTGGAGCAGATTGATCTGGACACGGGGGACACCGCCGAGCAGCGACGTCCGTCGGATGCAACCGGCATGTTCAAGGCCACTCAGAAAATCGATGTCGACCTGGGTCGCTTCGATTTGAATCAGGGTGATACCGTCGAACAGCAGCGTCCTGAAACCAGCGAAACCGGTATGTTCCGTGCGACGCAGAAAATCGACATGGATCTGGACTATTTGGCCGATCACTCCGGCGCCAGCAGTCAGGCCGACACGCTGAAGACTGAGCACCGCGCCGACTCGGATACGGACATGTTTTCCGACCAAGTGTTCGGCGGGTTGAACGATACCCAGCAAACGATCATCGACCGCAACCGGGATAGTTTGCACGACACCAGCATGACCGAATTGAACGCAACCGAACTCATGAGCGGCGAATTCCAGATTCCCGAAATGGAACCGGTGACCATGAGCGAAGTGGGCACTAAGCTGGATCTGGCGCGCGCCTATATGGACATGGGCGACCCGGACGGTGCGCGCAGCATCCTGCAAGAAGTGCTTGATGAAGGTAATGGCGGCCAGAAGCAGGAAGCGCAACGTCTGCTGGATTCGATCGGATAATTACAGAAGGCTGAGGGCGTTAGGTAGTCGCTAGGAATACCCGTTCCAGCCTATCGCCCCAGCGCATCCGCTTCATGCCGCGCATCGCCCTAGGTATTGAATACGACGGCAGCAGCTTCGCAGGCTGGCAGGCGCAAACTCATGCCAATGGCATTCAAACAGCCGTTGAAGCGGCGCTGTCATTTGTTGCCGATCATCCCGTGAACGTGATTTGCGCTGGACGCACCGATGCCGGTGTGCATGCCGCGATGCAAGTGGTGCACTTCGATACCGGCGCCACGCGTAACGAGCGCAGCTGGATGAGGGGCGTCAATACCAACCTGCCGGACAGCATTAGCGCTTTATGGACGCGTGAAGTTTCCGACGAATTTCATGCTCGTTATGCCGCGCTCTCGCGTAGTTATCGCTATGTGATTCTCAACCGCACGCCGCGTCCTGCGTTGTTGCGCCAGCGGGTGTGCTGGATGCGCGAGTCGCTCGATGCCGAGCGTATGCACCAAGCCGCACAGTCGCTGGTAGGCGAGCACGATTTCAGTTCGTTCCGCGCGGCGGAGTGCCAATCGCCCACGCCGATACGCAAGTTGCACCATATCCGGGTAACCCGGCTGGACGAATATGTGGTGATCGATGTGACTGCCAATGCTTTCTTGCATCACATGGTGCGTAATATTGCCGGCGTTCTGCTGGCGGTAGGCCGTGGCCATCAGCAGGTGACCTGGCCGGCGACGCTGTTGCTGGCACGCACTCGTACCCACGCGGGGATTACTGCACCGGCGGCTGGACTGTACTTGATTGGGGTGCGTTATCCGGAGGCGTTTAGCGTGCCCAGCGCGGCATTCTGTTCGACTTGGCCACCCGGTCCGGCATAGGCCGTAGAAACTTCCTAAATGTCTAATTGGCAAAATGCAAGGCTTGCTCCCAGATGCACAAGCAGTGATTATCCGCGCCATTGTTATTCCGAGAGCAACCCATGACTTGGTTTGAAAAGATCATTCCCTCGCGCATCAAGACCGAGCGCCGCATCCGTTCGGTTCCCGAGGGGTTGTGGATCAAATGTTCCGCCTGCGATGCCGTACTATATCGCGCCGAATTGGAGCGCAATCTGCACGTGTGTCCAAAGTGCAGTCATCACATGCGTATTGGCGGGCGAGTACGGCTGGAACGCTTTCTGGATCCCGAGTCGTGGGTGGAGTTGGCCGCCAATGTCGCGCCCGAAGATCCCATGAAGTTTCGCGATACCAAGAAATATCGTGATCGGTTGGTGCAGGCGCAAAAGGCTACCGACGAAACGGATGCCTTGATCGTGCTGGCCGGCAAGCTGTTGGAAATAGACCTGGTGGCGTGCGCCTTTGAGTTTGAATTTCTCGGCGGCTCGATGGGCGCGGTGGTGGGCGAGCGGTTTGTGCGTGCAGTGGACTATTGTTTGCAGCATCGTCAACCATTGATTTGTTTCTCGGCCAGCGGCGGCGCGCGTATGCAGGAAGCGTTGTTTTCGTTGTTTCAGATGTCGAAAACCAGTGCGGCGCTGGCCAAGTTGGCGCAGGCGCACTTGCCGTTCATCTCGGTATTGACCGATCCGACCATGGGCGGCGTGTCGGCCAGCCTGGCCATGCTGGGCGATGTCAACATGGCGGAGCCGCGTGCATTGATTGGTTTTGCCGGTCCGCGGGTGATTCAGCAAACCGTGCGCGAGACCCTGCCGGAAGGCTTCCAGCGCAGCGAGTTTTTATTGGACCACGGCGTGTTGGATATGATTGTTGATCGTCGCGACATGCGTGAACGTGTAGCGCAGTTGCTGGCGGCGTTCATGGGGCGTCCGACACCGGTACTGCCTGCGGCAAGTTAGCGTAGGGCTGATTGATTCGCACAACAGGCTGCTTAAAACCGGCTTGTTCGTTTGGAGATTTAGCGGTGCGCTTCGAACATTTGGCGGATTGGCTGGCCTGGCAAGAAGGACTGCATCCCAATGCTATTGAGTTGGGCTTGGCGCGCGTTCGACAGGTGTTGCAGCGCTTGGGTATGACGGCACCGTGTTGTCCGGTGATCACCATTGCTGGGACCAAGGGCAAGGGTTCCTGCGCCGCTATCTTAGCGAGCATTTTGAGTGCGGCCGGATATCGGGTGGGCTTGTTCACTTCGCCACACCTGCACCGTTATAACGAACGTATTCGCATCGCGGGCGGCGAAGTATCCGATGCGTCGTTATGCGCGGCCTTTGAGCGCATCGATAACGCGCGCGGCGATATTTCCCTGACCTATTTCGAGTTCAATACCTTGGCGGCGTTGTTGTGTTTCGATACCGCTGCTTTGGATGTCTGGTTACTCGAAGTGGGTATGGGTGGGCGCTTGGATGCAGTCAATGTGATCGATGCCGACGTGGCCATCGTGACCTCGATTGGTCTCGATCACACCGAATGGCTGGGCAACGATCTCGACAGCATTGCGCGCGAGAAGGCCGGGATTTTCCGTGCCGGTAAGCCGGCGTTGTTCGGCAGTCTTGCCATGCCCGACGCCATTCAGCAAGTGGCTGAGCAAGTCGGTGCACGGTTGCAACGCGCCGGAACAGACTTTGTTTGCCAGCCTGACGGCAAGACTTGGGCCTGGGTCATGGGTGAAACGCGCATCGACGGGCTACCCATGCCTGCGCTGGTGGGCGAGGTGCAACTGGCTAATGCCAGTACTGCGCTGGCGGCCTTGCATTTGCTGACTGAGCGTTTGCCGGTGACGCGGCTAGCAGTGGAAAACGGTTTGCGCCAAGTGTGCTTGCCGGGACGTTTGCAGCAAGTCATTGAGCAGCGCACCGGCGCCGAGTGGATTGTGGATGTGGCGCACAACACGTTATCGGCCGAGGTGTTGGCGCGGCATTTATCGACCTTGCCGCGGCGACGCACGCTGGCGGTGATCGGCTTGATGGCCGATAAAGATTTGACTGGCATCACCGCTGCGGTGGGTGCGCAAGTCGATGCTTGGTTGGGCGTTGATTTGCCCACTGCGCGCGCATTGCCAGCGTCGCTGCTGGCAGCGCAGTTGCGCAGTGCTGGTTTGACCGTGGTAGGCACCGGACAATTGCCAGCCGCTTTTGATCATGCCCGTGAGTTAGTGGCCGCCGGACGTTTTGAACGGGTGTTGGTGTTCGGCTCATTTTTCACCGTGGGCCCGGCGCTGGAATGGTTAACAGACTCTAACGCTTTGCTGAGTGCGCCTCGCTATACTGCGCCGCTGTGGAACGTCAACTCAAAGAACGCTTGATTGGTGCGGCGGTGCTGGTCGCGGCAGCCGTGGTTTTGGTCCCGGAAATGTTCTCGGGGTCGGGCTCGAGTTCGCCGCTCACTACGACTACGGGTACCACCACCCCGGCGCCTGGGCAACTCAAGACCTATCGAATCGATCTGCACGCCGCGCAACCAGCCGCTGCGCCGGAGGCGATGACCATTGATGCGCCGACTGAGCCGCCCCAGGACGAACTGCCGGTCAATGCCGCCAGCGACGCGATGCTTGCAGCCAGCAGTTCCAGCGCTGCCTCGGTGTGGTTGGCGCCGGTTGCCAGCTCAAGCGCAGCGTCCGTGCACAGTTCCAGTTCGAAGGCGAGCGTCGCGCCGCCTACCGTAGCAACGTCGCCGAGTGCAGCAACCGTTACACCCGGCAACGGTAACTGGGTGGTCCAGGTAGGCAGCTTTGGCGCCCAGAACAAGGCGCAGCGTATTGCCAACGATCTCAAGGATCAGGGCTATCCCGCATTTGTCGCTCCCGTCGCGGTGTCCGGCAAAACATTCTACCGAGTGCGAGTGGGCGCCATGAATGAGCGGGCGGCTGCCGAGGCAATGCTGCAGAAATTACAGAAGGCCTATCCGGGGGCGTCGGTGGCACCGGCTAACCGTTAGGATGGCCAAAGCTCCTCGCAGTCAATGGGGTGTAGCGGTAATTTTTCGGAATTCGGGATCAAGAACAACGCAGGTGGTCGGGACGACTTTGCTAGAATGCCGCGCCTTGACGATCCCGCCCGCAAGCGGTGGCAACTATTCCAACGGGTTGCCATCCACGGTTTGTCATCATCGTTGCTGCAGACACTTGTTACCCACGCCGGACCATTGAGTTAGTAAAGCCGCATGAATGTCATCGACTACCTCATTCTCATCGTTTTGCTGGTGTCGCTATTTCTAGGTTTCTTTCGAGGCTTTCTGGGTGAAGCCATCAGTTTGCTCAGTTGGCTGGGCGGCATTTGGCTTGCTTGGCGTTACGCCTATGTCATTGAACCGCATTTGGGCGGCTTAATTGCAGAACCGCCCTTGAATACCTGGGCAGCACGCACGATTATGTTTCTCACGGTGTTGGTCATCGGTTGGTTGATTGGCGGCATCGTGACGTATTTTGCTCACCAGTCCGGAATCAGCTTGATGCTCGACCGATTGCTGGGCATGTTGTTTGGGGTGATTCGCGGCATGGTGTTGGTCGCGGTGATGGTCATGCTCTGCATGCAGGTGCAGTTGCAGCGCACCGATTGGTGGCAAAAATCGCGCTTCATGCCTATTGCCGTCGAGGTCGCTGGTTGGGTGAAGGGTTTTGCTGATTCTGCGGTGTCAGTGCGGCGAGAATTGCAGTCGGAAGCGGCTGCAGAGGCATAGTTTGTATGTGTGGCATTGTTGGTTTTGTCGGTCATACACCCGCCAATCAGCTTATCTACGACGCATTGAGCGCGTTGCAACACCGCGGTCAAGATGCCGCAGGCATGATCACCTGCCACGAGGGCGAGTTGTTCATGCGCAAGAGCACCGGCTTGGTACGCGACGTGTTTCAGCAACGTCACATGTTGGCGTTGCAAGGAAACGTGGGCATCGGTCATACCCGCTATCCCACTGCGGGTTGCGATAGTTCTTCGGAAGCGCAGCCCTTCTATGTTAATTCGCCTTACGGCATCGGCTTGGCGCACAACGGCAACTTGACCAACGCCTTGGAGCTCGCCGAGGTGTTGATTCGCGAAGATCGCCGCCACCTCAACACCAGTTCCGATTCGGAAGTGCTGCTGAATGTATTCGCCAGCGAGTTGTCGCGTGTCGGCACGCCGCGTGCGTCGGCAGCCGACATTTTTAGCGCCTTGAGTTCGGTATATCGTCGTTGCCGCGGCGGCTTTGCCGTGGTGGCCATCATTGTTGGACACGGCTTGGTGGGTTTTCGCGACCCGCATGGCATTCGCCCCTTAGTGATCGGCAAGCGCGAAACTGGCCGCGGCACCGAATACATGTTGGCATCGGAAAGCGTGGCGTTGGATCTGGCGGGCTTTAAGCTGTTGCGCGATGTCGGGCCGGGTGAGGCAGTGTTCATCGACGAAGTCGGCCGCTTTTATTCGCGTCAATGCGTGCCGGTGACCGTGCATACGCCGTGTATCTTCGAATACGTGTACTTTGCGCGTCCCGACTCCATCATCGACAACATCTCAGTGCATAAGGCGCGCCTGCGTATGGGCGAGTTGCTGGCCGAGAAGCTGCGACGAGTGCATCCCAATCACGATATCGACGTAGTCATTCCGATTCCCGACACCAGTCGTATCGCTGCGGTGCAGATTGCCCAGCTACTGGGGATTAAATACCGCGAAGGCTTCGTCAAGAACCGCTACATCGGCCGCACCTTCATCATGCCGGGCCAAGAGCAGCGCGCCAAATCGGTACGCTCCAAGCTCAATCCAATTGACCTGGAATTCCGCGGCAAGAATGTCTTGCTGGTGGACGATTCCATCGTGCGTGGCACTACTTCGGCACAGATCATCGATCTGGCGCGCGAATCGGGGGCGCGCAAAGTGTATTTCGCCTCGGCGGCGCCGGCAGTGCGCTATCCCAATGTCTATGGCATCGACATGCCGTCGGCCAGTGAACTGGTGGCACACAATCGCAGCGAAGAAGACGTCTCGAGCGAGATCGGCGCCGATTGGTTGTTGTATCAGGATCTCGAAGACTTGGTGCGCGCCTGCCAGCATCACGATTCGAACATCCAGCGTTTCGATACCTCTTGTTTTTCCGGCGAATACGTTACCGGTGATGTCACCACCGAATATCTGGCGCGCCTGCAGGAAGAACGCTCCGATGCCGCCAAGGCAAAGCGTCGGCGGGTGCGCAAGAGCGATTTAAAGGCTATTCGCGCGGTTTAACTGCCGCCTGTTACCGTCGAGTGGGGAGTCTGCATGCCGGTTCGGGTGTTGAACATTACCGATCAAGCCGAATTCGGCCGCTTGCTTGAACACCATGTCAGCACCTTCATGGACGAGGTGGAATTGACTCTTTACTCGCCGCTACAACGTGGCCGGCCGCATAGCGCCTTCGTAGCGGCCGGATATGATTTGGTGCTATTGGATGAGCATGCCATTGCAGCGCAGCCGCTGGAATGGCTGGACGACTTGGTCGCCCGTCCGAGATTTCCGCCGATTATTTATTTCGTTGAGGAAGATGCAACCACGCCTGCGGTTGCGCTGGAGCATGGCGCGTTGGCGTGTTTCTCGCGCGAACGCATTGTCAATCGCCACTTGGCCAGTGCGGTGCGCGAGGCATTGGAACGCCGCAAGCGCGATACCTTGCAACTGTCCGCGAAGCAAGAGCTGGAAAAGCGTTATCGGTTCGGCGACGTGACGATTCGCGGGCACCGTTACATTCAGGATTTGGGTTCGGGCGGTACCTCACGGGTGTATTTGGCCGAAAGCGAACGGGCCGGCGAGATCGTGGTGCTGAAGGTGTTAAGCCACAATCCCGATACTGCCGACTCCACCGAAGGCTATGACCGCTTCTTGCAAGAATATGAATTGTTGGCCGGCATGCGCCACCCGAATGTGGTGCACATTTACGACTTCGGGGTGGCGGACGACCACGCCTTTATTGCCATGGAGTATTTTCCCAATGGCGATTTGCGCCGCCGCATGAGCGAATCCTTGTCGATCAAGGAAACGCTGAGCTATGTGGATCAGATTGCACATGCGTTGACGGCCGTGCACAAGCTCGGCGTGATGCACCGCGATTTGAAGCCGGGCAACATCATGTTGCGTGGCGATGATTCGCTGGCCTTGATCGACTTTGGCGTCGCCAAACAAATTCAGGGCACGGCGGGGCTGACGGCGGCCGGCACCATCTTCGGCACGCCGTATTACATGAGTCCCGAACAAGGTCATGGTGAGGCAGTCGATGAGCGTAGCGACCTATACAGCCTGGGCATCATGTTCTACGAAATGTTGACGCAGAAACGGCCTTACTCGGCTGCCACGCCGATGAATGTGATCTACCTGCATCGTAACGCGCCGTTGCCTGATCTCCCCGCGCAGGTTGCCTGGCTGGAGCCGGTGGTGCATCGCTTGTTGGCCAAACAACCCAAACATCGCTATCAATCTGCCGCCGAACTGATTTCGTCGTTAGGGTTAATGCGTTTGATGGCGGCAACTGCGGCGCTGTGACGGATGGATTGATGGTACTTCCCGACGCATTCGCCGGCACCTTGTTGGCGCCCACGCCGGACGCTTGGTTCGTTCGTGCCGCCGAGTGCTGGCAGGACTTGCTGGTGGATCATGCCAATTGCGAAAAGAAAGCGGCGTCCACGGCGCTGTCGATCATTTTCACGTACTCCGAAGATATGGAACTCACCGAGCGCGTGTCGCGTTTGGCGCGCGAAGAGCTGCGGCATTTCGAACAAGTGCAGCGCCTCATGCGCGAGTTGCGTGTGTCGTTCAAGCGCATGTCGCCGGCGCGTTATGCCGAGGCAATGCGGCGAGTGGTGCGGCGCGACGAACCGGGACGACTACTCGATCTGCTGGTCTGTGGCGCCTTGATCGAGGCGCGCTCTTGCGAACGATTTATCGGCTTGGCGCCGCGACTGGATGAGCCGCTGCGGTCGTTCTATCACGGCTTGTCGGCATCCGAAGCGCGTCATCACAGTCTGTATCTGCGACTGGCAGAGCAGCGTTATCCGCAGGAATGGCCTACTGCTCTGCGTAAGCTTGGCGAGGTGGAAGCGGAGTTGATTACCAGCCCCGATCCGCAGTTTCGTTTTCACTCCGGCGTGCCGCTCATGCTGTGAGCAATCCCGATTAGCGCGGCAAGCTAGTCAGTTCGTATCCTGTCTCCGACCAACGCAACACGCTGCCCTGCGTGTACCAATCACCCAGCACGATGCGAATGTTCGCGCCCTGATCGGTGGGGTAACGATGGATGGCGGGGCGGTGGGTGTGGCCATGAATCATCACTGGCGTGTGGGAATGAGCGAATGCTTGCTCAACTGCCGATACATTGACGTCCATGATGGCAGGCGCCGCTGTTTGCTTGTGCATTCGGCTGCCGGTGCGGATGCGCGTGGCAATGCGTTCACGCAGCGTCAGTGGCAGGCGTATGAACAGCCATTGCACCAGTGGATTGCGTACCCTGCGGCGCAGGCGTTGATAATCACGGTCGTCGGTGCATAACACGTCGCCATGAGTGAGCAGCACGCGCTGCCCACATAAATCGATGATCGTGCCGTCGCGCAGTAATCTGCAGCCGGTGCGGGCGCAGAATTGTTTGCCGAGTAAAAAGTCGCGGTTGCCGTGCATGATGCTACAGGGCACGCCGGAACTGGTTAAGGCGCGCAATTCAGCTTGGATATACGCATATGTCGGGTCGGGATCATCGTCGCCGATCCAGAATTCAAACAGATCGCCCAGGATGTACAGATGTTCGGCCCGGCGCGCAGCGCCACGCAGGAACGCCACGAATTGCGTGGTGATGTCCGGCTGGGCACCGTTGAGATGTAGATCCGAGATGAAGAGGGTGGTCACTCGGCTAGTTTACCGCGTAGGCCGGCAGATCGGGGTTGGCTGGTCAATCAATCGCTGCGAAGCGGCAGGGCTTTCCGTTACCATTCCGTCCCTACGTTTAACCCGGCATCACCCGTAGCATGTTGCAGATTCATAACTCGCTGAGCGGCCAGAAAGAAACCTTCAAACCACTGGTACCGGGGACGGTGCGCATGTATGCCTGTGGCATCACGGTGTACGACTACTGCCACCTCGGCCATGCGCGCATGCTGATTGTGTTTGACGTGGTGCGTAAGTACCTGCGCTTGCTGGGCTATCGCGTCACCTTCGTGCGCAACATTACCGACATCGACGACAAGATCATCGCGCGCGCTGCGGAGAATCACGAATCCATCGGTGAACTTACTGAGCGTTTCATCCGCGCCATGTGGGACGACTTTGCGGCATTGGGTGTGGAGTTGGGCGATCATGAGCCGCGCGCCACCGAATATCTGCCCGCCATCGTGTCGATGGTGGAGCGTTTGGTGCAACGGGGTTACGCCTATGCCGCCGATAATGGCGATGTGTATTTCTCGGTGACCAAGTTTCCCGAATACGGCAAGTTGTCGGGCAAGAAGTTGGATGACTTACGCGCCGGTTCGCGCGTTGAAGTGAACGAAGCCAAACGAGATCCACTGGACTTTGTGTTGTGGAAGGCCTCCAAAGCGGGTGAACCTGCGTGGGATTCGCCCTGGGGGCAGGGGCGACCGGGCTGGCATATCGAATGCTCGGCCATGTCCACACAGTTGTTGGGACCGCACTTCGATATTCATTGCGGCGGCATGGATTTGATGTTCCCGCATCACGAAAACGAGATTGCGCAATCCTGCGGTGCTTGCGATACGCCGTTCGTCAATTACTGGATGCACAACGGTTTCGTGCGCGTCGACAACGAAAAGATGTCCAAGTCGCTGGGCAACTTTTTCACGATTCGCGATGTGTTGGAGTGGGTGCGCGATCCGGAAGTCATTCGCTTCTTTATTCTCTCCAGTCACTACCGTGGTCCGATCAATTACTCGACGGATAGTCTTGATCAGGCGGATGCCGGTTTGGAGCGCATCTATCTGGCGTTGCGTGGTTTGGAGTTGCCGAAGCAGGTCCTACGTACTACCGCAAGCGAACGTTTTGCTGCGGCCATGGACGATGATTTCAACACCTCGCTGGCGGTGTCCGAATTGCAGCAGTTAGCCAAAGAAATCAATGTGGCCAAGGCAGCAGGCAATGACGCACAAGCCGCGCAACTCGCGGCGGAGTTGGTGTCGTTGGCGTCGGTGCTGGGTTTGGCGCAACAGGCGCCGGATATTTTTCTGCGCAAAGCTGCGTTGAAGCGTGGCTCGGAAGCTCATCCCACCAAAACACCCCACACAGCGACCCAGGCAGAAGCAACGATATTGAGCGATACGCAAATCGACGAGTTGATCAGATTGCGTACTGCAGCGCGTAAATCGAAAGACTGGAAGGAGTCCGATCGCATTCGCGACCAACTTTCTGCACAAGGGGTGTTGCTGGAAGATGCGGCACAGGACACCACTTGGCGGCGTTGCTAAAAGCAACGAAAGTTTCAAATTTGGTTTGACGCACACAGGCTCGATCCGTACTATTCCGCGTCCCGTGCGGGGTCGCTCCTCACACGCATCCGATGGGCACGATTCTGGCGGGGCATGGCGCAGTCTGGTAGCGCATCTGCTTTGGGAGCAGAGGGTCGCAGGTTCAAATCCTGCTGCCCCGACCATTTAGTAGTTGGCCCCATTAGGCAGTTGGCCTAGGGGACTTGCCGTAACGAAGCGTATCGAACATTGTGCGCCCGTAGCTCAGCTGGATAGAGCACCGGCCTTCTAAGCCGGGGGTCGCAGGTTCGAGTCCTGCCGGGCGCGCCATCGGCGCGACGGGCAGGTAAACGAATCATGGTTTAGCGAACTACGTTTTGGTGGACGTAGCTCAGTTGGTAGAGCCCCGGATTGTGATTCCGGCCGTCGTGGGTTCGAGTCCCATCGTCCACCCCATCTCAGTGCAATGCTGGGGCCGTTAGCTCAGTTGGTAGAGCAGGAGACTCTTAATCTCTTGGTCGTAAGTTCGAATCTTACACGGCCCACCATTCTCCATCGGACTGCGCATAGCCAGCACGCCCTTCGGCGTACCCCCTTGGTTTGATGGTGGCATCGCTGCTGGGGCGAAGTGCTAATAAAGATTGCAGATGTGGTGGAGGGGGAGACGACTCCTCTCTATAATGCCGGCCCCTTGTGTGGGGCGGCGGGTGTTCTGCCGATGGCTTCCGGTGGGAGGCACCGAATTGCGAAAGTGGCGGAATTGGTAGACGCACTGGATTTAGGTTCCAGCGGGTAACCCCGTGAGAGTTCGAGTCTCTCCTTTCGCACCAACTAACCGATGCTGCAGGCGGGCTGCAGCGGGAATGATCGAGGTTTCTGAGCTATGCAGATTTCGGTAGAAAACACCGGCGCGCTTGAGCGGCGCATGAACATTCAAGTTCCGGCGCAGCGAGTGGCGCAAGCCATTGATGAGCGTCTGCAATCCCTGAGCCGCACGGTGCGTATCAATGGTTTCCGGCCCGGCAAAGTGCCAGTGACCGTGGTGCGCAAGCAATATGGCGCGGCGGTCCGCCAGGAAGTCATCGAGGGCTTGGTGCAAACCACGTTCTCCGAGGCGGTATCCGGGCAGAAGCTGAATCCAGCCGGCGGCCCGCGCATCGAAGAGTTCAAAGCCGACGAAGGCCAGGATTTGAGCTACCGCGCGGTGTTTGAGGTGTATCCCGAATTTGAACTCAAAGGCCTTGAAGGGTTGGCGGTGAACCGTCCCGCCGTGGCCGTCAGCGAAGCCGACGTCGATGTCATGATCGACAATCTGCGCCGCCAGCAAGCGACCTATGCCAAGGTCGAGCGCCCCGCCCAGGATACGGATCGAGTGACCATTGATTTCGAAGGCAAGGTCGATGGTGTGGCGTTTGACGGTGGCAAAGGCAGTAATTTCCCGATAGTGGTGGGCGCTGGCCGCATGTTGTCCGAGTTCGAGGCCGGTTTGCAGGGCATCAAGGCGGGCGAAACCAAGGATGTGAATGTCACCTTCCCGTCGGACTATGCGGCAGCCAATCTAGCCAGCAAGACCGCGGTATTTACCATGACGGCGCATACGGTCGAAGAGCAGCAACTGCCTGTCGCCGACGATGAGTTCGCCAAGATGTTTGGCATCACCGAGGGCGGCATTGCCAAGCTGCGCGAGGAAGTGGCGGACAACATGCGCCGTGAGTTGGCGGAAAATGTGCGTAATCGCGTGCGGCAGCAGTTGTTCGATGGCCTGTTGGCCGCGAATGCCATCGAAGTTCCCGCTGTGCTGGTGAACAACCAAGTGCGCGACATGCAAGTGGATGCTGGTCGGCAAATGGGTGCACGTGAGGCGTCACAGTTGCCACCCGCCGAGCAATTCCAGGACGCGGCACGCCGGCGTGTCGCGCTGGGTTTGGTGCTGGGTGAAGTGATTAAGGCCAGTGGCGTTACCGTGGACCGCAATCGTGTGCAGACCAAGGTGCAGGAAATGGTCGAACAATATCCGGACCCGGTGCAGGCGGTGAAAGCCTTTCGCGAAAACCAGGATGCACAGCGTCAAATTGAAAACCTGGTGCTGGAAGAGCAGGTGATTGAATGGTTGCTGGAGCGCGCCAAGGTTTCCGAGCAGCCCATGACCTTCAAAGAATTGATGAATTTCGGCAGCTAAGGTCATAGTGACAATCGCCGATATTGCTTTCCAAGCGACGGGCCGCTGCGAAAATCAACGCGGCCTGTCGCGGGCACGTAGCATGCATGTATGCTTCCCAATGGCGGAAACCCGACACGGGTTCCTCAAATCCATACCAAGGCAAATCTAATGAGCGCATTGAATACGCAGGCCCAGTTGGTTCCGATGGTGGTTGAGCAGACGGCGCGAGGCGAACGCGCCTATGACATTTACTCGCGTTTGCTCAAAGAGCGCGTAATTTTTGTGGTCGGTCCGGTCGAAGATCACATGGCCAATCTGATCGTGGCGCAGCTATTGTTCCTCGAGTCCGAAAATCCGGACAAGGACATTGCCCTGTACATTAATTCACCGGGTGGCGTGGTGTCCGCCGGACTGGCTATTTACGACACCATGCAGTTCATCAAGCCGGATGTCAGCACCATTTGCATTGGCCAAGCGGCCAGCATGGGGGCGGTGTTGCTGGCTGGCGGTGCGAAAGGCAAGCGTTACTGTCTGCCGCACTCGAAAGTGATGATTCATCAGCCTTCCGGTGGTTTTCAGGGTCAGGCTTCCGATATTCATATCCATGCCAAGGAAATTCTCGAGACTCGCGAACGGTTGAATAAGCTGCTGGCAGCCGACACCGGTCAATCTATCGAGCGTATTGCTCAAGATACGGATCGCGACAACTTTATGACCGCTGACGGAGCCATAGCATATGGCTTGATCGACAAGGTGCTGGATAAACGGACGCTGTTGACGCCGCCAGCTGCTAAGTAAAGTATAAGTAGCTGTAAACCTTGGCTTATGTTGGTTTTTGGCTGAGGCGACCGAGGAACTTGGTCAGGACGTTGATGGGGTCTTTGCGCCCCACACTCGGTGCGTGATATAAGCCGCTGGGCAGGCTATATCCAGCTTGTAAACGTCTGAAGTACCTCCATTGTAAACAGTGGGTCATTTAAGGGTGATGCATGTCTGACGAGTCGCGCGGCAAGCAAGACGATGGCAAATTGTTGTACTGCTCTTTTTGCGGCAAGAGCCAGCATGAAGTGCGCAAGCTGATCGCCGGACCGTCGGTGTTCGTATGCGACGAGTGCGTCGAGCTGTGCAATGACATTATTCGTGAGGAGCTCGAGGAAAAAGCCGAGACCACGCGCGACAAATTGCCTAAGCCGCATGAAATCAAAAAGGTTCTGGACGAGTATGTGATTGGTCAGGATCGCGCCAAGAAAGTACTCTCGGTAGCGGTCTATAACCACTACAAGCGTTTGCAGACCAAGGGCGAGGCGCGCTCCAAAGATGACGTTGAGCTGGCCAAGAGCAACATCCTACTGATCGGTCCTACCGGCTGCGGCAAGACCCTGTTGGCTGAAACCTTGGCGCGTCTGCTGAATGTGCCGTTCACCATTGCCGATGCGACTACGCTGACTGAAGCTGGCTATGTCGGTGAAGATGTGGAAAACATCATTCAGAAGCTGTTGCAGAAGTGCGATTACGATGTCGAGAAGGCGCAGACCGGCATTGTTTATATTGACGAAATCGACAAGATTTCCCGCAAGTCGGATAACCCGTCCATTACTCGCGATGTGTCTGGTGAAGGCGTGCAGCAGGCATTGTTGAAGTTGATCGAAGGCACCATTGCTTCGGTGCCGCCGCAGGGTGGGCGTAAACATCCGCAGCAGGAGTTCCTGCAGGTGGATACCAGCAATATTTTGTTTATTTGTGGTGGTGCGTTTGCGGGCTTGGAGAAAGTCATTCTCAACCGCACGCAGAAGTCGGGTATCGGCTTTATGGCAGATGTACGTCAACAGAATGAACGGCCGCACGGCAACGATGTGTTCCATGACGCCGAGCCCGAAGATTTGATCAAGTTTGGTTTGATTCCGGAGTTTGTCGGCCGCTTGCCGGTGGTCGCGACGCTGGAAGAGCTGGATGAAGCGGCGCTCATGTCCATCCTTCTTGAGCCGAAGAACGCGCTTACCAAACAGTACCGCAAGCTATTCGAGATGGAAGGCGTTGATCTGGAGTTCCAGCCGGATGCAGTTCGTGCAGTGGCCAAGCGCGCTATGGAGCGCAAGACCGGTGCCCGTGGCTTACGCACGATTCTGGAGAACATCCTGCTGGAAACCATGTACGACCTGCCATCACAAAAGAATGTGCAGAAAGTGGTCGTTGATGAATCGGTCATTAAAGGCGAAGGCAAGCCGTTAATGGTGCACGTTTCTGAAGAACAGCGGCTCGCTGCCGTGGAGCCGCGCCGCCCAACAGGTACCGATCACCACTAATCAACGGTTGGTCAGGGTTCTACTCACAAGCCGCCCCAATTTGGGCGGCTTTGTTGTTTTTGGTGGGGTTACAGCTCATTCAGCGCTGCTATTAGTTGCGGTTAAGTTGTCGTCGTAATAGTGCTAGAGGGCGCTGCGGCTGGCGCATCGCAAATGCTTCCGGTATGGTCTTGAACGACGCAACGCAATCCCCATATTCTGCCGTTCACTCTCTGCACAGGTAATCCCGTGAGCACCGATACCCCGGAAACCCAAGGCCCTCCCAATACGCAAGACATTCCAGTTCTGCCCTTGCGTGATGTGGTGGTCTATCCGCACATGGTCATTCCGCTGTTCGTCGGGCGGGAAAAATCGATTTTGGCGCTGGACCAAGCAATGCGCGCCACCAAGCAGATACTGCTGATTGCGCAGAAGCAAGCAGATGTAGATGACCCAGGCGCAGACGATATTTATCGCATCGGCACCTTGGCAACGATTCTGCAGCTACTAAAGCTGCCGGATGGCACCGTGAAAGTGCTGGTTGAAGGTTCGGTGCGTGCGCGTATCAAGGATCTCAGTTTGGATCAGTTTTTTACTGCGAACGTCGAGATTCTCAAGGATCAGGGCCAGTACGACGAACGCGAAGTGGATGTGCTGACACGCTCGGTGATTTCGCAGTTCGAACAATACGTCAAGCTCAACCGCAAAGTGGCGCCGGAAATTCTTACGGCATTGGCCGGCATTGAAGAGCCCGGTCGGCTTGCCGATAACGTCGCTGCGCATATGGCGTTGAAGTTGGATGCCAAGCAGCGGGTGCTGGAGATGTTGGAAGTGCGTAAGCGCCTGGAGCACATCCTGGCGCTGTTGGAAGGCGAAATGGATGTTCTGCAAATCGAGAAGCGCATTCGCGGCCGCGTTAAGCAGCAAATGGAAAAGAGCCAGCGCGAGTACTACCTCAACGAACAGATGAAGGCCATCCAGAAAGAGTTGGGTGAGTTGGAGGACGCGCCGAATGAACTAGGCGAGTTGGAGCAGCGAATCCAAAAGGCCGGCATGCCCAAGGAAGCGCGTGACAAGGCCATGACCGAGATGGGCAAGTTGAAATTGATGTCGCCCATGTCGGCCGAAGCTACCGTAGTGCGTAACTACGTTGATTGGTTGGTTAAGGTGCCATGGAAGAAAAAGACCAAGATTCATCACAACATCCAAACCGCCGAGAAGGTTCTCGAAGAAGATCACTACGGATTGGAGAAGGTTAAAGAACGCATCATTGAGTACCTCGCGGTACAGCAACGTGTGAAGGCGCTTAAGGGTCCGATTTTGTGTTTGGTGGGGCCGCCCGGTGTTGGTAAGACTTCGCTTGGACAATCCATTGCGCGCGCGACCAATCGCAAGTTTGTGCGTATGTCATTAGGCGGCGTGCGCGATGAAGCCGAGATTCGCGGCCACCGTCGTACTTACATCGGTTCCATGCCAGGCAAGATTGTGCAGAACTTGGTTAAAACCAGCGTGAATAATCCGCTGTTCCTGCTTGATGAAATCGACAAGATGGCCATGGACTTTCGTGGCGATCCGAGCTCGGCGCTGCTGGAAGTGCTGGATCCCGAGCAAAACAGCACCTTCAACGATCACTACTTGGAAGTTGATTTGGATCTGTCGCAAGTGATGTTCGTGTGTACGGCAAATAGCTTGAACATTCCTGCGCCCTTGTTGGATCGCATGGAAGTGATTCGCTTGCCTGGATATACGGAAGACGAAAAGAGCGCGATTGCCCGTAAGTATCTCTTGCCGAAGCAGATGAAGCAGAATGGCTTGGAGCAGGGTGAGCTGAGCGTGTCGGACGGCAGCATCAAGGACGTCATTCGCTTTTACACTCGTGAAGCCGGCGTACGCAATCTTGAGCGCGAGTTGTCGAAGATTTGCCGTAAATCGGTCAAGAAGCTACTGACCGAAAAAAGCACTAAAGCGATCAGCGTGACGCCCAAGAATCTCAATCACTATCTGGGTGTGCGTCGCTTCAGTTATGGCCGCGCCGAGGAGCAGGATCAGGTTGGCCAAGTGACTGGCCTTGCCTGGACCGAAGTGGGCGGCGAATTGCTTACCATTGAAGCTTCTGTGGTGCCGGGTAAAGGCAAATTTCTCGATACCGGCAAGTTGGGTGATGTGATGAAAGAGTCGATCCAGGCAGCCATGACGGTGGTGCGTAGCCGCGCCTCGATGTTGGGGTTGGAGCCCGATTTCAATCAAAAGGTCGATCTGCACATTCATGTGCCTGAAGGCGCTACCCCTAAGGATGGTCCGAGTGCGGGTATAGGCATGTGCACCGCGCTGGTTTCAGCGCTCACCAAAGTTCCGGTGCGATCCGACGTGGCCATGACCGGCGAAATTACGCTGCGCGGTCAAGTGCTACCCATTGGCGGGCTGAAGGAAAAACTACTAGCGGCGCATCGCGGCGGCATTCACACCGTGCTCATTCCCGATGAAAACACCAAGGACCTCGCCGAGATTCCGCAGAACATCAAAGACAGCTTGGATATCAGGCCGGTGAAGTGGATCGACGAGGTATTGCAGTTGGCGTTGCAGCGCATGCCAGAACCATTGGCGCCACCCGCAGATGCGGCGCCACCTGCAGATAAGGCGTCCGGGCGGCGGGTGACCAAGCGCGCTACCAAGCAGGTGCCTGCTCACTAATGTTGGCGAGTACGACCAGCGAGGGCGAGTCCGGTGAGGACTCGCCCATTGTTTTTGGCGGACAGAAATGTCCTTCTGCCCAAGTGGGTGTGGGTCGATGTGGGCAATGTCAACGTTGACCGAAGAGTGATGCGCTGCTATAACGCGCGCCCCCTAGTTAATCGCGCAATGCGCACATGAGTGCGTAGTGTGTGATGAATGTATTTTGGAATATACGCAATGAACAAAAGTGAACTGATCGATGCCGTTAGCACCCAGACGGGCGTTGCCAAGACCGACGCTGCGCGTGCGGTTGACGCGGTGTTTGATGCCATCGGTGGTGCGCTGAAGAGCGGCGACTCGGTAGCGCTGGTTGGTTTCGGAACGTTTGCAGTTAAATCACGCGCAGCACGTGCTGGCCGCAATCCGCGCACCGGCGAGACCATCGAGATTTCAGCAAGCAATATGCCTGTATTTAAGGCTGGCAAGGCTCTGAAGGATGCAGTAAACTAGAAAGCTACCAATGGGTCGCTCAACATGCAGCCGAGCAGCCGTGCTGTTGTATCAAGCGGCCGGATGGTCAGCTAAGAGTTGGGCGAATCTTGAGGGTGCTTAGCTCAGCTGGTAGAGCGTCGCTCTTACACGGCGAATGTCGGCGGTTCGATCCCGTCAGCACCCACCATCAAACAATTAGGTTTCGCGCGGAGCGGTAGTTCAGCTGGTTAGAATACCGGCCTGTCACGCCGGGGGTCGCGGGTTCGAGTCCCGTCCGCTCCGCCACTTCTCTCAGGCACCCTGCCATGCTGCAAACAATTCGTGACAAAGTCTCTGGCTGGGTGGCAAAGCTACTGCTTGCCGCACTTGCTATTGTGTTTGTGTTTTGGGGTGTTGAGCTGCGCTCAACAGCCACCAGCCAGAATGTGGCGGCGGAAGTGAATGGCGAATCCGTCAAACTTTCCAGTTTGCAAAACGCCTGGCAGCAACGCCAAGCAGAACTGCAACAGGCCTTCCAAGGCGAGCTTCCCGAGGCATTCAAAAAACAGCAGCAGGAAGCGGTGCTGCAGCAGCTGATACGCATGCAGCTATTACAAGATCGCGCTGACAGCCAAGGTTTCCGCATTAGCGATGCAGACATCGCGGAGACTATCTACAGTCTGGATGCTTTGAAGGTCGATGGCCAATTTTCGCGTGATCGGTATGCCGCAGCGCTGTTGCAACAAGGCATGAACGAAGCGCAGTTCGAAGCGCAGCTGCGTGCGGAAATGGCCACCCGTCAGTTGCAGAATGGCGTCATGGGCACAGCCTTCTTGACTGCGAAGGAATTACAGCGCGCTCAATCGCTGCTAGGCGAGCAACGCGATATCGATTTTGTCGTTGTGCCGGCCAAGGCTTATGTGGCGGCCGTCAAAATCTCCGATAGCGATGTGGCTCAGTGGTATGAAGCACATAAGGCCGAGTACTTGACGAATGAGACTGTCGATCTGCAATACGTTGAACTCAAACTAGCGGATTCCGCTGCCGAGGTTACCGTTGACGACGCGGCATTGCGTGCGCATTACGAGCAGATCAAGGATCGTTTCACCAGTACCGAGCGTCGCCGTGGGCATCATATTCTGATCACCACCGACAAAGGTGTGGATGACGCGTCGGCGAAAAAGCAAGCAGAAGAATTGTTGGCAAAGCTTAGAGCGGGCGCCGAATTCGACGCCTTGGCCAAACAATATTCGAAAGATTCGGGAACAGCCAGCAAGGGCGGCGACCTGGGTTGGGCAACCAAGGGAATGTTTGTCGGCCCATTTGAAGATGCCTTGTTCGGTATGAATGTCGGCGAACTGCGTGGACCCGTTAAGACCGAGTTTGGCTATCACGTGTTGCGTCTTGATGAGGTTGAGGGCGGTAGCGGTAAGTCGTTCGATGAGGTTCGCGCCGAAGTGGAAGCCGACTTTAAGACGGACCGGGCTCGTTCCTTGTTTTACGAGAAAACCCAGAAGCTAGCCGACGAAGCATTTGCCAAGTTGACGGAATTGGATAGCGTGGCCAAGGACTTTGCCACGACGGTTAAATCGATTCCCGGTTTTACCCGCCAAGGCGGTGGCGAGTTTGCCAGTGATGCTCAAGTCATCGAGGCGGCTTTCAGCGAAGCCGTGCTTGAGAAAGGCGAGAACAGCCCGTTGGTGACGCTCGGTGAGGACCGTGCCGTGGTGCTGCGTGTTGCCGGTCGCAAGATGCCCGAGCAGAAGCCGATCGCATCGGTCCGTGACGAGATTGTTGCCAAGCTTACCGAGCAAGCAGCAAAGGCGGCGGCGGCGCAGCAGGCCGGCGACGCGCTCAAGCAACTCCAGGCAGGCACTGCGCAGTGGTCTGGCGTAAGCAAGTTGCTGCCGGCAGCACCGGTTGGTAACAAGTCCTTGGGGCGCAGTGCGATTGGTGTGGATGCACAAATCCTGCAAGCAGCGTTTGCCGTGCCAAAGGCAAGCATCGCGGCGGACAGGCCTGTTTATCGCGGCCTGCCGTTGCAGAATGGCGATTATGCGATCGTCGTGGTATCAGCCGTGCAAAGCGGTGGTGCGGAGGCTGCGGCAACGTTGCCGCAACTGCGCGCACAACAAATCGGCAAGGCAGGCGCGACGGAATTTGGTCTTTATCTCGCCGAGTTGGAACGCACAGCAGAGATTGAGCGCAATCCTGCTGCATTCGACTAGCCATGTAGGCTTGGCATTCGATTGCCTGGTAACTAAGAAGCCCACTGCTCAATAGAGCAGTGGGCTTTTTGTTTGCACGGTGGAGCGGTGCGAAGATTCGTGTTACGCAGCGCCGTTGGCATCGTCGAATGACATGCCTACGGTGCTATAGCCGCCATCGACGTACAGAATGTCACCGGTGATCCCCGCCGCCAGATCCGAGCAAAGGAAAGCGGCGGCATTGCCGACGTCATCTTGGGTGACGTTTCGCTTTATCGGCGACACTGCGGCTACGTGCCCCAGCATTCGGCGGAAGCCACCAATACCAGCAGCCGCCAGTGTCTTGATCGGCCCTGCTGAAATCCCGTTCACACGAATGCCCTGAGGACCCAGATCAGAGGCCAGGAAGCGAACGTTAGCCTCGAGGCTGGCTTTGGCTAGACCCATGACGTTGTAGCTGGGTAAGGAGCGTACTGCGCCCAGATAGGTCAAGGTAACCAGCGCGCCAGCGCGCCCTTTCATCATGGGTAACCCTGCCTTGGCGAGTGCAGTCAGGCTGTAACTGGAAATGTCGTGCGCAATACGGAAGTTCTCGCGCGTTGTAGATTCGACAAAGCCACCGCGAATCGAATCACTGGGTGCGAATGCAACTGCGTGCACAATGATATCCAGCGTGTCCCAAGATTTACGCAACTCATCGAAAGCTGCATTGATCTGTTCGTCGAAAGCCACGTCCATCGGTAGCGCAATGTTGCTGCCAAATTCCTGAGCCATCGTGATGACTCGGTCTTTGAGACGATCGCCTTGGTAGGTGAAGGCGAGTTCGGCACCCTCGCGACGCATGGCGTTAGCAATGCCGTAGGCGATAGAGCGTTCAGATGCAAGCCCGACAATCAGGGCGCGTTTGCCGGCTAGAAATCCCATGCGATACCCCACTCTTAGTGTCTTGTAACAGGTTCGCTAGTGTAGACGATCAGGGCTACGGTCGTCTCGGGATGAACAACTGAACGAGGCGTGATGGGGTGTGCGGTTAACCGCCGGCGCGGCGACTGTCGTCGACGTACAGCACTAGGCGTTGTCCAGCTTTGATGGAGCTGGCCGAGCGCAACTTGTTCCAACTCATCAGTTGCTTCACCTCCACCTTGAATAAGTCAGCGATACGACTGAGTGTGTCACCGCTACGTACCGTATACGTGAGGCGTTCCTGGTTGGGCTGGCGGTTGCTGGCGCTATCGACAACATCGTCGGTGGGCAGACGCAATTTTTGACCCACCTTGAGGGCGTTGTCATTGATGTTGTTGAGGCTGGCCAGAACGGTCGGATCGACTTCGTAGCGTTGCGCGATGCTCCACAGCGTATCGCCGGAACGCACGGTATGCGATTTGGACTTACCGCCAGTGTGCGTGCTGGTCTTGCCGACCGGCATGCTGTCCGTGCTTGCCGAGGCGCTGGCCATGGCACGGGCGTTGCGCGCGCCACGCAACAACAATTCCTGTCCGGGTTTGATTGGTCTGCTCTTCAAGTTATTTAATGAACGCAGCTCGGTAACGCTGATGCCGTAGCGTTGCGCGATTTTGTTGAGCGTATCGCCCTTGCGCACCCGGTAGTACACCAACGGCACGCGCTGTTGTTCCGGTAGCGCACTCAGCTTCGCTAAAAATGCCTGTTCGTTGTTGACCGGAATCAGCAACTGATGTGGGCCGTTTGGATCGGTAACACGGCGTTTGAAGCCGGGGTTAATGGCCAGGAAGTCCTCCTTGGTCATGCCGGCTAACTCGGCGGCCAGCTCCAGGTCAATCTGACCGCCAACGTCGACCTTGACGAAGTAGGGTTGATTCTCCAGCGTGCCGAACTCCAGGCCATGTTTGGCGGGATCAGCAACAATGCGCCGCATGGCCAATAGTTTCGGCACATAGGCTTCGGTTTCCCGGGGCAGATCCAAGCTGAAAAAATCGATGGGCTTGCCCTTGGCCTGATTGCGCTTGATGGCTCGGGCAACATTCATCTCACCACAGTTGTAAGCCGCGACCGCCAGTAGCCAATCGCCGTCAAATTCATTGGCTAGAAATTGCAGGTAATCCAGCGCCGCGCGCGTGGACTCCACCACATCACGCCGGCCATCGTAGTAAGTGTTTTGTTTGAGTCCGAAGCGCAGGCCAGTGCTGGGGATGAACTGCCACAAGCCTGACGCTTTGGCGTGGGATAGTGCAGTAGGATTAAAGGCGCTTTCTACGATGGGTAGCAGCGCCAGTTCCAGCGGCATGTTGCGGGCTTCCAGCTCACTGACAATGTAGTAGAGGTAGCGTTCGCCACGACGGAAGGTGCGATCGAGATATTCTGGGCTACGGGCAAAGCCTGCTTCTTGTTTGTCGATGGCGTAGGCATTGACATCCGCCAAGGCAAAACCCAGGCGCATGCGATCGAACAGATCTTGTTCGCCTAACGACACCACGGTGGATTCAATGGTCAGCCAGTCGGGAGGCAAGCGCAGCTCCGTCGTCGTCGCGACGGTAGGGACGGCATACGCCGGTTTGATTTCGCTGGCGAGTGCCGAACTTGGCTTGTGTGTTTGCGGAACCGTGCTGCAGGCAGCTAGCCAGAGGCAACCCACCAGGAGCGCCAGGCGCTGTGCGGTCCGTTGTGGGGTGTTAGGCATCAGGTCGCTCTCCAGTCGTTTGGCAAGTCCGAATTCGATCCGGAACTTCAGCCCCGAAAATGATCTTTCCAGTCGCGCAGCACAGCAAAAGTTTCTGTTTCACTGTCTAGCTTGCGACCTGCATGACGTTCTGCGGCCTGTTTCACAGTCTCCACACTCAGGCGCACAAACGGGTTGATTGTCAGCTCCAGCCCTATGCTGGATGGCACGGTCGGCGTACCTGCACTGCGCAACTCCAGACACCGCTCCGCATGTTCCGCCACTGCCTTGTTGCCCGGCTCTACAGCTTGAGCAAAGCGTAAATTCGCCAGCGTGTACTCATGCGCGCAGTACACGGCTGTATCGATCGGCAAGGCTGCCAACTTGTGTAGCGAGGCAGTCATTTGCGCGGCCGTGCCTTCAAACAATCGGCCGCAGCCGGCGCTAAACAGCGTGTCGCCGCAAAAGACGGCGCCGTGTCCCGTATAGCCGATGTGCCCCGAAGTATGCCCGGGCAGTTCCATGACCTCGAAGTCGAAGCCCAGTTCATCAAATTGGACGTGCTGGCCCTCAGTCACCCGATGTGGTTGCCCGGGTATGGATTCAGCATTTGGACCGTATACCGGTACGGCGTATCGTTGCAGCAGGTCCGTCACGCCGCCGATGTGGTCGCTGTGATGGTGCGTCACCAGCATCCCTCGCAAAGTCAGGTGGTGGCGCTGCAAGGCGTCACCAATGGCATCGGCGTCGCCCGGATCAACAACCAGCACTTGATCGACTGCCTTTGGCGAGTGAATCAGCCAAAGGTAGTTGTCAGCAAATGCTGGTACGGCGGTGACTTTTAGGACATCCAAACCGGCTCCGTTGAGTCGACCCTTACCTATCAGGTGGGCATTTAACCTGCTGAGCTAGCCTGTCGCAAGCTAAAATTTCGATATGGTTCCAAGACATAGCCTTAACCCAAACGGCGTGGCTGCCGCTATGCTTCGCCCATGCAAACCCCATTTCCAGCGCCAATGCCTGGGCCTGAATCGAACCCGCCGGGGCGAGTCGAGTGGCTGGCGGGCCCGCTCGGGCAGCGTGTGTATGCCTTGGAGCGCAAGCT
>JANMSB010000178.1:0-32834 GCA_031388915.1 Pseudomonadota bacterium
AAAACCATGGGTAAGCCCGGCGGCTTAGGTGGCGGCACGCCGGTAGAAACGCGGGCGCAATATAAGCGCGGCATCCAGCGGCTGCCGCTGGTGTTGGAATCGCTCGAAGTTCCGGTCATTGCTGCGGTCAACGGTCCAGCAATCGGCGCGGGTTGCGATTTAGCCTGCATGTGCGACATCCGCATCGCGTCGGAAAAGGCGACATTTGCCGAGAGTTTTGTGCGCGTGGGGCTGGTTCCCGGAGATGGCGGCGCATGGCTGTTGCCGCGCATAGTCGGCTTTTCCAAAGCGGTTGAGATGTCCCTGACGGGAGATGTGCTGACGGCACAGGAAGCGCTGGCCGCAGGTCTAGTGTCGCGCGTGGTGCCGCACGATCAGTTAATGCCAGTGGCGCTGAGCGTGGCGCGCAAGATTGAACAGAACCCGCCGCATGTTGTGCGCATGACCCGCCGCCTGCTGCGTGAGGCGTGCGGAGCGCCGCTCAAGACCATATTGGAAATGTCCGCTGCGATGCAGGCGCTAGCTCAAAGCACTGCGGATCATGCAGAGGCCGTGGATGCCATGATGAATCGTCGCACGCCCAGTTTTCGCGGCGAGTGATTAGCTAGGATCGAAGTCGAACCTCATAGCGTGCTTCGGTCTGACCTGCAACGTCTTCGAGCGTCACGCCGGAGGCGAGTTCGATGAGCATCAATCCCGATCCATCGGGCTTTACTTCGAACACACCCAGCGTGGAGATGATCAAGTTGACCACGCCCGCGCCGGTCAGCGGTAACGTGCAGCGACGCAAGACTTTCGATTCGCCCTGTTTATTGGCGTGTTCCATCACCACCACCACGCGCTTCACGCCGGCGACCAAGTCCATAGCGCCGCCCATGCCCTTGACCAATTTCTTGGGGATCATCCAGTTGGCGATGTCACCGTTCTCGGCAACTTCCATCGAGCCCAAGATGGTGAGGTCGATGTGGCCACCACGAATCATCGCGAAGCTGTCCGCCGACGAGAAGTAGGCAGTTTCTGGCAGCTCGGTGATGGTCTGCTTGCCCGCGTTAATCAGATCCGCATCCACCTCATCTTCGTAGGGGAACGGTCCCATGCCTAAGATGCCGTTCTCCGACTGAAAGGTGACGCTCATTCCTTCAGGAACGTAATTAGCCACCAGCGTCGGAATGCCGATGCCGAGGTTCACGTAGTAACCATCCTGCAACTCGCGGGCAGCGCGTTCGGCCAGTTGTGTGCGTGTCCACGCCATGATTAACCCTCCGCACCGGCTGTAGGGCGCGGCCGGGTGGTGCGCTGCTCGATGCGTTTTTCAAATGTCGATTGAATGATGCGGTCAACGAATATGCCAGGCGTGTGGATTTGGTCCGCTCCGAGCGTACCCACCGGAACAATTTCTTCGACCTCGGCTACACACATTTTGCCGGCGGTCGCCATCATGGGGTTGAAGTTGCGTGCCGCCTTGCGAAACACGAGGTTGCCGCGTGCATCACCCTTCCAGGCTTTGATGATCGATAGATCGGCCACCAGCCCGGTTTCAAGCACGTAGTCGCGATCACCAAAACGCTTGTGCTCCTTGCCCTCGGCAATCACGGTGCCTACGCCCGTCGGTGTGTAGAAGCCGGGAATGCCTGCGCCGCCGGCGCGAATGCGCTCGGCCAGCGTGCCTTGCGGGTTGAACTCGAGCTCAAGCTCGCCGGCCAGCAACTGCCGTTCGAATTCCTTGTTCTCGCCAACGTAGGAGCTGACCATCTTTCTGATCTGTCGAGTGGCGAGCAGTTGACCCAAGCCGAAACCGTCTACGCCGGCATTGTTCGAGATAACGGTCAGGCCCGTGACGCCCGAGTCGCGCAATGCCGCGATCAGGTTCTCGGGAATGCCACACAGTCCGAAGCCGCCCGACATTACGGTCATGTCGTTGCGCACCAGCCCGGCAAGCGCCGAGCGCGCATCCGCGAATATCTTTTTGCCTCGAGCAGCGGCTTCAATCGCCATGCCTTGTGTACTCCAGAATGACTTTGAACAGGTTCTTAGATTGCGCCGTCCGTCATGGGCACGCGTTCGATCCACAATTGTGCCACAGCTCATGCAGTGGGCAGCAGTTTGATCGGAAAGCGAGTCGAAACGACAACCCGTGAATGTTGAAATTAATGGGATGGACTCGCCTCCTTTGATATGGCGTCACGGAATGCGCAACCATGAGAGGTGTAGCCTGTGTCTCCATTCGGTCGACAAGCTATACGCCGGCGTAGCGACGACGCAGACTATAAGGCACGTAATATTTCCCGGTATCGGCTAGCGGGGTGCTTCAACATGACAGATACGCAAATGGATTTCGGTCTCGGCGAAACCGCCGACGCAATCCGTGACACGACGGCGCGCTTTGCATCCGAACGCATCAAGCCGCTTGCTGCTGAGATCGACTTGAGCAATCGCTTCCCGCGCGAGTTGTGGCCGGCGATGGGCGAGCTGGGTCTGCACGGCATTGTGGTTGAGCAAGAATGGGGTGGTCTGGGCTTGGGGTATCTCGAGCACATCATCGCGATGGAGGAGATCTCGCGTGCATCCGCTTCGGTCGGACTTTCCTACGGAGCACATTCCAATTTGTGCATCAATCAGATCCGGCGCTGGGCGAATCCCGATCAGAAGCGGCGCTATCTGCCGAAGCTGATCAGCGGTGAACATGTTGGGTCGCTGGCGATGAGCGAGGCGGGCTCGGGCTCCGATGTTGTTTCGATGAAATTGCGTGCTGAAGCACGCGGTGACCGCTACGTGTTGAATGGCACGAAATTTTGGATTACCAATGCGCCGCAAGCCGACACGCTGGTGGTGTATGCGCGCACCGGCGAAGCAGGCCCGAAAGGCATTTCGGTATTCTTCGTCGACAAGGGTACGCCGGGTTTCAGCGTCTCGAACAAGCTCGAAAAGATGGGCATGCGCGGCTCCGATACCGCTGAGCTGGTGTTCCAGGACTGCGAAATCCCCGCCGAAAATTTGATGGGTACGTTGAACGGTGGCGTCAATGTTTTAATGAGCGGCCTGGACTATGAGCGCGTAGTGCTATCCGCAGGCCCGTTGGGATTGATGCAGGCCTGCCTCGATGTCGTAATACCCTACGTGCGTGACCGCAAACAGTTCGGACGCGCCATCGGATCGTTTCAACTTATGCAGGCCAAGATTGCCGATATGTATGTTGCACTGTCGTCGGCACGGGCCTATGTCTATGCCGTTGCACGTGCGTGTGATGCGGGCAAGACAACACGATTCGACGCGGCCGGCGCCATTCTTATGGCATCCGAGAATGCCGTGAAAACCTGTCAGGAAGCCATCCAGGCGCTGGGTGGCGCGGGCTACACCAAGGACTGGCCGGTAGAGCGATTCCTTCGTGATGCAAAGCTTTACGATATTGGTGCCGGCACCAACGAAATCCGCAGGACGCTGATCGGACGCGAGCTCATAGGCGACTGACGATCTCGAGAGGCAACGTCAGCGCTGCTCCTGCCTCGTTCAATTCGCGTTCTGTCTTGGCAAGGAATGGGTATCCCACAAAGTGGAATCAGGGTGTCAAGCAGCGTGCTCCTCGCATTGCTTTCGCGCGGTACGCGGAACTAATCTGATCGGCGCTGAACATCGAAACAAATCGCTCAACACAACGTCTACGGATCGCCCCTTCGGGCGATAAGCGTTTCGACTCGCGCCACTCAACCGGTTAAACTGACGTGATTTGATCATTACCGCACTGCGCGAAAACCGACATGCGGCAAGTCGCCTGCAGTTGAGGCGAGAGCATGACAACAGAAGAAACATTCGACTTCATCATCGTCGGCAGCGGCGCGGGTTCGGTGCCTGCGGCCTTGGCGATCAAAGCGTCCGGCAAGCGGGCGTTGATTATCGAAAAGCAGTCTTGCTTCGGCGGCACCACCGCGTTTTCCGGCGGCATTCTCTGGGTTCCCAACAACGATCACCTGAACGCTGAAGGTGGCAACGATTCGCATGAGCGTGCCCGGACCTACCTCGACGGGTTGATTGGCGATGCCGGGCCGGCATCGTCGCTGGCGCGACGCGACGCGTTCATCCGCGAAGGCGTGCAGATGGTGCGCTTCCTCGAAAGCCATGGCATGAAGTTCGAGCCCGCCCGGTTTCCCGACTATTACGACAATCGTCCGGGCGGCATTGCGCTGGGCCGCTCGCTGGCCGCACCGCTGTTCGACGTCAACCACCTCGGCGAGTGGACGCCAAAGCTCGCGAAGTACGCCTTGACCAGCGATTTGCCGCTCAACAGCCGCGAGGCCGCAGCGCTGTTCCTGGTCATGCGCACTTGGCGCGGCAAAGGGGTCGCACTCAAGCTCGCGCTGCGCATCTTGTGGAAGAAGCTCGCACGCAAGGAACTGCGTGGCTCGGGGAATGCGCTGCAGGGCCGTCTGTTCCAGATCGCGCAGCGCCAAGCCATACCGGTGTGGACCGACTCTCCGGTGAAGGATTTCCTGGTCGAAAATGGTCGAGTGACGGGCGTGATTGCCGAACGCAACGGCCAGTCAGTCCAGCTGCGCGCGCGCCTCGGCGTGCTGCTCAACGCCGGTGGGTTTGCCCGCAATCTGGCGATGCGCGAGCAGTACCAGCCGAAACCCACCTCGGTGCAGTGGACCCAATCGAATCCCGGCGACACCGGAGAAATGATCCAGGCCGCCATGGCGCAGGGTGCGGCGGTGGATTTGATGGACCAAGCCGTATGGCTCGCCTGCTCGTTCAAGCCGGACGGCTCATTGATGGGCTTTCACTCGCCGAACGACATCAGCAAGCCGCACTGTATTGTCGTCGATGCCCAAGGCAGACGCTTCGCTAACGAGTCCAACGGCTACGTCGAGTTCGGCCAGCGGATGTACGCTGCGGGTGCGGTGCCGGCCTGGGCTATCCTGGACAGTCGCCATCGCCGCAACTACCCCTGGGGAACGATGCTGCCCGGCGCTGCACCGGCGGCCCTGATCGAATGCGGCTATATCAGAAAAGCCGCCAGTCTTGAGGAACTCGCGCGTGCCTGTGGCATTGATCCCACTGGTCTTACACAAACCGCCGAGCGCTTCAACGGCTTCGTCCGCAGTGGCACAGATGAGGATTTCGGCCGTGGCGCCAGTGTTTATAACCACTACTATGGTGATCCAACGGTGAGTCCCAATCCCAACCTCGGGAGCATTGAGCGAGCGCCTTTCTATGCAGTGGCGCTCCAGCCGGCCGATGTGGGGACGTTCGGCGGCCTGATGACCGACGAGTTTGCCCGCGTACTGCGGGCGGACGGCACGGTGATCGCCGGGCTGTACGCCACTGGCAACTGCACGGCTTCGGTAATGGGACGTCGCTACCCCGGCGCCGGCTCAAGCATCGGGCCTTCGATGACCTTTGGCTATATCGCCGCACGTCACGCTGCTCAAGCGAGTGGCTGAAAGCAGGCGTTGGTCCAACTACACAGTTTCGTTTTTTTCGGAGTTGAAGATGACAGTCGTGAATTACAGCATCGATGGTGACATTGCGGTCCTCACCGTCAACAACCCACCAGTCAACGTCTTGAGCCACTCGGTACGCGCTGGCTTGTACGAAGGCGTGACTCGCGCGAACGCCGATCCCGCAGCGAAGGCGATTGTGATTCTCTGCGCCGGCCGCAGCTTCATTGCGGGCGCCGACATCACCGAGTTCGGTACGCCCCGCGCTGTTCAGGACCCCAGGGTGCGCCATGTGCAGAACGCGATAGAAGCGGGCAACAAGCCGGTGATTGCGGCGCTGCACGGCACGGCGCTCGGCGGCGGTCTGGAAGTGGCGATGGCCTGTCACTGGCGCATCGCGCGCCGCGACGCCAAGGTCGGTTTGCCGGAAGTGAATATCGGTCTGATTCCCGGCGCCGGCGGAACCCAGCGTCTGCCGCGACTGGTCGGTCCCGAGATCGCCATGGACATGAATACCTCCGGTCGCCATTACGACGCAGCTTTCGCCCTGGAGCATGGACTGATCGACGAACTCGTGGACGGCGATTTGCCCGCCGCGGCCCTCGCGTTTGCACGCCGCGTGCTGAGCGAGGGACGGCCGCTGCGCGTTACTAGCCGTGCGAACGACAAGGTGCAGGGCGTCGATCCAAAAATCTTCGCTGACTTCCGCACCAAACTCGAGCGTCGCGTCCGTGGGCAGCTAGCACCGCAGAAGTGTATCGAAGCCATCGAGATCGCCTGTCGCGAATCGTTCGAAGTGGGCGACCGCTTCGAGCAACAGGCTTTTCAGGAGTGCCTGAATAGCCCCCAGCACGCCGCGTTGAAGCACCTGTTCAAGGCCGAACGCGACGCGCGCAAAATCCCAGGCCTCGAAGGCGTCGAACCCATGACGGTGCGCAAGGCTGCCGTGATTGGGTCGGGCACGATGGGCGGCGGCATTGCGATGTCGTTTGCCAATGCCGGTATCGCCGTGGTGTTGATCGACATGTCCGAGCAGGCGCTGAGCAAGGGCATGAGCGTCATCGAAAAAAATTACGCCACCTCCGTTGAGCGCGGCAGCACCACGCCTGCGCAGATGCAAGCGGCGCTGGGCCTCATCAAGGCGAGCACCGACTACGCGGCGGTGGGCGACGTGGATATCGTGATCGAGGCGATCTTCGAAGACATGGCCGTCAAGAAGGACTTATTCGCCAAGCTGGATAAAGCGGCTCCTCCGCACGCGATCCTGGCCTCGAATACGTCGAGTCTGGACATCGACCAGATCGCCAGCGCCACCACGCGCCCGGACAAAGTTGTCGGCACGCATTTCTTCAGCCCGGCCAACGTCATGAAGTTGCTTGAGAACGTGCGCGGTGCCAAGAGTTCGCCGCAGACGCTCGCGACGGTGATGGCATTCGGCAAGACTATCGACAAGGTGACGGTGCTGGCCGGCAACTGCAACGGCTTCATCGGCAACCGCATGTTCCAGTTCTACAACACCGGTTGGGAGTATTTGCTCGAAGAAGGCGCCACACCGGAGCAGATCGACCGCGTCGCGCTGGCTTTCGGCATGGCGATGGGGCCGGTGGGCGTGCGCGATCTTGCCGGTCTCGACGTTGCCGCGATGGTGCGCAAGGCACGCGCGCCGAGCCTGCCTAAGGAGGAACGCATCTCACCGATCATCGAGCGGCTGGTGGAGATGGGGCGCTTCGGTCAGAAGACCAGCGCGGGCTTCTACAAGTACGACGGCCGCAAGTCCAGCAGCGACCCGGTGGTGACCAAGCTCATCGAACAAGTGGCTGCCGAGTTTGGCGTCAAGCGCCGCGTGGTCGCGGACGCGGAGATCATGCCACGCATGCTGTTCCCGCTGATCAACGAAGGCGCGAAGATTCTTGAGGAAGGCATCGCGCTACGCGCCTCAGACATCGACGTGACTTACTGTTACGGCTACGGCTTCCCCAAACATCTCGGCGGACCCATGTTCTGGGCCGAGCGGCAAGGCTTCGGTCAGATCGTCGCCATGATGAAGGAGCTGGCGCAGCGCTTTGGCCCGCGTTACCAGCCCGCGCCATTGCTCGAACGCTTGGCTGCTGCCGGCAAGGGTTGGCAGGGCTGAGGTGTTGTAACGTTAATCGGTGCGGGCCGCTGGCCGGGGTGGCTTATTCAACCTATTGCGCCGCGCACACAGTCGGCGATGGCTGTAACTGTGGCTGCATCCAGCAACATCCGTGGATGGCTGCCCGGCAGCAGCAGGACTTTCAGGCGCGGGGCCACGTACGCCTGCCATTCGGCCTGGCGCTTAGCCAGCAGCGCCGCATCGTCTGAATCGGGCTGTAACAGCCACACAGTTTTGGCAGTGTTAGCTCGCACGGCAGGGCGATGGCAATACCAAGCTTGCCATGTGTGATGCGCGCCCAGCAGCAACTGGTTGAACACTCCCAGCGGGATGTCACGTGGGAGCACATGACGGGCCTCCCGCTGCAAAGCCTGGGCTAATGGCTCGGGTGCATGACCCATGGGCCCACCGGCATGCCACCAACGCTGGGCGAAATCGAGCACGGCCACTCCCGCCTCGCCCTTCAGATCCATGGCTTCCCAGATCATGTCGCGGCAGGCTTCCCAGAAGCGCAACTGCAAGACCGAAGAGGCCTCGGGGTTGTGTCCCCAATCCAGGTCTTTCGCATCCGCGCAGTAAGGGTCAACCAGGAAGAGGTGGGACACGGCCACGCCGCGCTGCTGAAGGTGCTCGGCCAGTTGGTGGGCAATGCTGCCGCCCGCTGAATAGCCCAGCAAGCGCACCGTACCTTGCGGCTGGGACTCGATCAGCCGGTTTGCCAGTCGCTCGACCAAATGCGACATGGCCAGACCAGCGCGTTCATTTGTCGCCGAACGATCATCCCCATCCAGGGCGCCGAGGTGAAAGGCGCGCACCGGACAGACCTCGGCCAAGGCCTTTGCCAGACGCGCATAAACCGTGCCTACGCCACTGAGCGGGGGCAAACAGAACAGCGCCACCTCGTCGGGGCGGGTTGATTCCGAAAGGCGCAACAACAGGTCGCCCCTGGCGAGTTGCTCCTGCCGGCACCATGCCCTAGCCAGTTCGGCCACCGTGGGATAGGCCATCAGCGCCTCGGCCGGCACGTCTATCCCCAGTTGCTCGTGAACACGTAGGCTGAAGGTGACGGCCAGCAAGGAGTCGCCACCAAACTCAAAAAAATTGTCATCCACTTCAAGACCAGGTAGCTGCAACAACTCGGTCCACAACGCCAGCAAACTTTGCTCGACGGGATCGGTCGCTGGGGTTGCCATGGTGGTTGGAACCGGATCGACCGGCGGTGGCAACGCACGGCGGTCCAGCTTGCCACTGGGCGTGAGCGGCAGCTGGGACAAAACCTGCCACGACACGGGTCGCATGGCGGAAGGCAAAAGCTCCCTCGCCGCGAGTTGAACTGCGGACAGCAGTGCTGCGTTGCCGCCATGCGGATTACGCGGTACCAGATAGGCTGTCAGGCGCGGCAGCGCGCCGGGCTTCTCATGCACAGTCACGGCCGCCGCGTGTACCTGAGAGCAATGCTGTAACACGGCTTCGATTTCCTCCAGTTCCATGCGTTGGCCGCGCAGTTTGACCTGGCTATCAACGCGCCCCAGGAACTCGACGTCGCCCTGGGCGTTGCGCCGCGCCTGGTCGCCCGTGCGGTACATGCGCTGCCCTGCAATCCATGGGTCGGGCAGAAAGCGTTCGGCCGTCAGCGCGGGCTGCCCCCAGTAACCCCGAGCCAACCCGGCGCCGGCGACCCACAGTTCGCCAGGCTGCCCTTGCTCGACCGCGCGCAAGTCGGCATCGAGCAGGTAAACCCGATAGTTGGGCAACGCGCGGCCAATTGGCACGTCCGATCCAGTGTAGCCCGGTCGCAGTTCGTACATGGTGGCATCGATGCAGGCCTCGGTCGGACCATAGGCGTTGACAAGCACCGCCTCGGGCCAGAGAGATTGCACCTTACGAACCAAACCCATGCTCAAGGCCTCGCCGCCAAGAACCAGCCGCTTGAGCGGCACGCCCACAGGCTCGACCTGTAGCAATACATTGAGCAAGGACGGCGTGACATCGAGCAGATTGACTCGCGCCTCGCGTAGTGCCGCCCAGAATCGGTGCGGTGCAAGACGGGTGGGCTCATCCAAAATCAGCAAGCTTCCGCCGTGGGCCAGTGGCAAAAGCACCTGGGCCAGCGTCGCGTCAAAGGCGATCGAACCCAGCATTACGGCGCGCGTGCCGGGACCAACCCTGCCCCAGGCGCCGGGATGGGCCAACTTGTTGCGCAGTGCCGCATGCCCCATGGCCACACCCTTGGGACGGCCGCTGGAGCCCGAGGTGTACATCACGTAGGCCAATGGGTCCGTAGCGCAATCCACCGGCACCGCAGCCTTGCTGCGCGCAGCGGGCCAATCGCCATCCACCAGCAGCACATCCGGCGCTGCGGTTTCATCGCCAATACCGGCAAAGCGGGCGGCCTGATTGCGTTGCGTTAGAACCCAAGGTGTTCCCACATCGCGCACCATGGCGTGCAGGCGAGCATCGGGCACGGCGGCATCTAGTGGTAAAAAGGCGGCACCTATCGCCAGCGCAGCCCACAGCGCCACCACCAGTTCCGCCGACGGAGGCAGGCACAACGCCAGCACTTCGCCGGGTTGCACGCCTTGATCTTGCAGGCGCCTGGCCAATTGCCGCACGCGCTCAGCCAGTTCGCCATAACTAATGACGTCGCCGCCCTGCGCGGCCAGTATCGCCGGTGCCCATGCTTGCCTGGCTGCCTGGTCAAACAGCCATTGTTCAATGCCTGATAGAGCGGGTGCCTGCATCATGCTGGCAAGAACCGTTCGGCCCAGCCCTGCATGGGCTGCCAGCCGGTCAAGCGGACGATGGGGCCAATCAACTGCCTTGCCATGGAGAGATGCAATGGCACGCCGGGATGCCATTCACAAGCCGACAATTCATCGTCAGTGGAGCGCTGAAACTCAAAATAGTGAAGCCGCGTATCACCATCAGTCTGCAACCGGGCCACCACTTGCGTCACCACGCCGCTCTGCTCGGTGTAGGACGGGTAGCTCGGCGGCCAGTTGTCATGCACCGCTGGCGACATGGAACAAATCAGATGCGCCGCAGGATAGTCCAGGCGCAACTGCTCAAGCAATTGCGCATAGGCCTGGCTGTACGCAGGCAGTGGCGGCGCAGCGAAGCTCGGGGATGCTGTGGTCTCTGTCTGCGTCCAGTCGTTGCCCACCATGATCAGCAGCACTTCGGGCTGATACAAGGCAACGTCCCACTGGCTGTCGTTGAGCCAGGCGCAGCTGCGTACAAGCAAGGCTTGCCAGTTGGCCACCTCCGCCGTGCCGTGCTGGGCGAGCAGGTAGGTATTGGAGTTCGAGCAATTGTGAACCTCGGCGTCAAAACACACCCCCAGCATTTCAGGGAAAGCCAGCGCCGCATTCTGATTGGCCGCACAACCGCGGTGCAGGCCCAGCAAGCCCTCGATGCCGTAGCCGGTGCACATGGAGTCACCCAGCACCATGAGTCGGCGCGACCTGCGTAGTGGAGGCGCCAGCCCCTGTCCACCTGGCGTCTCGAAGGCTAGCCACTGCGTCTGGCCATACAGCGCTTCGGTCCGGCGAAATATTTCCAGTTCATGGATGCCGTAAGCCAGACCCGTGAGCAGAAACTGCTCGTGTACGCCCGCACGCGGCACAAACAAGCCCGCATCACGACCATCAAGCCTCAACTGGTAGCGACTGCCTTCATTGCCCGGCCACTCGCGGGTGGTGACCTTGAGGGCATTGCCTTCGAATCGCAGGCGAATGCGAACTGCGGGAAAGTCCACCAGCGGCCCAGCCGGATCGCGGGTTTCAACGCGTCCCACGTAGTCTGCTTGAACTTTCATGCGTTGGCCTCCGACCCGATTTGCGCGTCGAACAGGGCTTTGAACAGAGGGCAGCGGCCAAGTAACGCGGCAGGCAGCCCCACGTCCACTACGCGCCCCTGGTCCATCACGATAACCTCATCCACTAGATCCAGCAGTTGGAGCTGATGGATGGAAGCGACCACGCAGGCATCGCCAAAATGACGCAACAAAGCGGCAAGAACTCGCCGTTCGGTTTCGGCATCCAGGCTGTTGCTTGGCTCGTCTAGCAGCACCAGGGAACTGCCTCGGGCAGCCAACAGACCGCGTGCCAACGCCAGCCGCTGCATCTGGCCGCCCGACCAGTTGCCGCCGGCTTCGCTGACCACGGTGGCCAGTCCGGTAGCCAGCGGAGCCACGAACTCATATGCAGCCGTGGTTTGCAGAACCTGCCAAAGCTGCTCATCAAGATAGTCGTCGCCCAGTGCAAGATTGTCCCGCACGCTGGCGCAGATCATTTCGGCGCGCTGGGGTATCAAGGTAACGGACTCGCGCAGCGCCTGCGCATCCCAGGCAATGCCATCCGAGCGAATCGTCCCTGCCTGGGGGCTGTCCAGCCCGGCCAGAACCCGCAGCAAACTACTTTTTCCGCCACCGCTCGGACCGACCAAGCCGTAGCGGCGGCCGCGCCGCAAGTTCAGGTTCACCCCCCTGAGCGCAGCTTGCACCTCCTTGGTTTGCGGATAGGAAAACACCAGTTGATCCAACTGCAGTGCATCCCACGAGACCTTCCGTCGAGCTTCTGTTTCTTGTCGCGCCGCTTCCAGAATAGGCTGCTGGCTGGCGAAGTCGGCACGGTACCGGGCCACACTGGAGAATTGCGAAGCAATCTCGCCAACAATGCCGTCCATCAGCTTGGCGTACTGATACACCATGAACAAGCCACCTATGGCCACGTTGGCGTGTAGCACCACGGATACAGTTGGCCCAGTTGTGGCGCGTGCCACGTCCCAGACATACACCGCGACAAGACCGCACCACAGCAAATTGGCGGATATGTCCACCAGCGCCCATTTGAGCTCGCCCCACACAATGGCCTCACGCAGCGGCTCGAAAACCCGCAACAGCCGTTTGAGCACCATATTGTGCAAACCCTGGCGGCGGCGCAGCGAAAAAATCGTGAACACGTTGGACAGCATGTCGTAGAGCAGGGCAGTGAGTTCGCTCTCCGCTTCGTTTTCCTCATGGGCCAGCCGAATCAAGCGGCCATCCATGCGCATGCTGGCGAGCACAATGGCCGCGTGTCCCAGCAGCGCCAGAGCGCCCACCCAAGGTGAAATCAACCACAGCGCAATCAGCGGCCCAATCAGCATCACCAGGCATTTGAGGTAGATGTATTGCTCCTGCGCGAAGCAAAACAACGCATAAGTCGACTTCGACAGCCGATTGGCAAGCTCGCCGGTGTGCCGGCTCTCATGCCAACCCAGCGGCGCATGCAGCAGGCGGTCAAGCAGGACGTCGGTGTGACAGGTACGCACCTCCAGCGCGAAATTGCGCTCCATCACGCGTGCCGGTCCATAGAACGCCCACGCCACCAGCAGAGCTGAAAACATCGCCAGCAGCCACAAGCCTGCATCCGCCGCTCCCTGGATTCCCTGGGCTTGCAAGGCATCAATGCCACGCGCGGCCAGCCACGGAATCATCAGCTTGAGCAGTTCCGAGACCAAGAACGCCACCCCTGCCGCTATCAGCAGACCACGTTTGGCTCGCCCATGCCGCCACATGGCCCGGTAAAGATCGGCGACCGATGCAGTGACCACAGGCTCAGGGCCGGCCGCTGGGACTGAGGTAAGAAGAGTCATGCGTTGAACTCGGCATCAACAGTCCCGCAACGGCTCAGCTTGTTCCAGTGCGTGGCTCGCCCGGACAGGCTTCGCGCTAGGCAGCGGTAGATTGTCAAAGTCAAGCTCACGCCCATAAGCCATCGCACGGGCGTGCCACCCACGTAACGCAGGAAAGGCCGCAAACCGTGGCTGGGCAATACAATCGAGCCGGGTACCTTGCTGTCGCGCCTGCGCGATACAAACACCGAAATCCGAGTCAGCAACCCTAGCGCGAAAAGGCTAGCCAGCAAGGGGATAACTGGCGCGGAAACTGGCGCGACCAGCGATAGATCAGCCATCCAACCAGGCGCGACACACCATGTCAGCAATAGCAGCACTTGCATCCAGCTCGTCAGGAAAGCGAACAGCGGCAGCACGAAGTTGAACATTACTAAACACGGCAGTCCTATCCATCCCAGCCCGTGATAGCGCGGATTGAATATTGCCGCGCGATGCTTGCAGACCAACTGCAACTTGCCGTAAGACCAGCGCATGCGCTGCTTCACGAAGCCGGACCAATCCTGCGGTGCCTCGGTGCGCGCCAGCGCGGCTTCCTCGTACACCACTCGCCAACCCGCGCGCAGGATTCGCACAGTGAGATCGGCGTCCTCGGCCAGCGTGTCCTGGTAATAGCCTCCCAACGCATACAAAACCGAGTGTCGAAACGCTCCGATCGCGCCCGGCACGACAGTGATGCAGCCAAGATGCTCATGTGCGCGGCGCTCAATGTTGTTGGCGCAGGTGTATTCGATGGCCTGCAGGCGCGTCCATTCATTGACAAGGTTGCCGACTTGCATATTGCCGCAGACGGCGCCCACGTTCTCATCCACGAAATTGGCCGCCAAGTGCCGTAGCGCCCTGGGATGCAACAGGGTGTCGGCATCGATGGCCGTCACGATCACGCCCGTCGCGGCGCTCAGGCCATGATTGAGCGCGCTAGCCTTGCCGCCATTGACCTTGTTCAAAAGCCTGACACGGGCTTCATGCGCAAAGCAATCCTGCACAAGTTGCCCCGTGTTGTCGGTCGATCCATCATTGACCACCAGCAGCTGCAAGGTGCCGGGGTAGTCGCTCGCCAGCAGCGACCGCAGCGTGGCGCAAATCACGGCCTCTTCGTTGTATGCGGGGACCAATACGCTCATGCTGGGCCAGCCCTGCACGTCGGTCAGCGGCTTGGTGCGGCCTTTGCGCCGCCGCTGAGCAAACACCAGCATGACCACGCCATACGCACCCATCAACACCAGCAGGCCGTAAAACAAGGCCAGCAGCGCAGGCCACAGCGTATCCCCTGCGCTCAGCAGGCCGCGCGCCAAGGTAGTTTCAGGCACTCGCGGGCCCGACCAAAGCACTGCGCCCAACCGATACAGCGCGCCGCCCAGGGGTAGGGCTATCAGCAACGGCAGCAGCCACAGCAGCACGATACTTGCGCTGCGGCACCAACTTGGCCATCCAGGCAATCGTCTGGCCGCCAACGGCAATCTGTTGGAATGCGCATCACTCAAGACAACATCACCTAGCTTCATGAAGACTCCTTCTTGGTACACAAAGCAAAGGCCGAAAACCCCTATTCACGAATTCACCCCGTACACAGCTTTCAGGTAGCCTTCGGTGTTCGCGCTACCACCAACGCCACGAATAGATCGTCCACGCGTCGCGCCGTGATAGAGGGAGCGATAACGCAACCGCACCTATCTGTTAGGAGTAGTGAGACGCGTTGTCGCGCTCATCGATGGGCTGTGGCACACGCAACATACGTCTGTGTGTCGAGAGCAAACGGATGTCCTGCGAAGATAGAGCGCCCTATTTCGCCGGAACCGAGGTCGCCAGTTGGCCGTTTTCTTGTTTGTTGTCGCCGCATCGCCCCCTAACTGACCCTGCCGCCGCTACTCCGGCTGTTTGGATTGTTTTTTCACCCTCGACGCGAACGCCTCCTTTCGAGGTTCGTTCGTTAGAACAGCGTTTCGACTCCTCAGATAACGAAAATATCTTGCTTATCCAGGTGTCCGAGAAACTGGGGCAGAATCACCCCCTTACAAGTATCCAGATTTCGCCCTAGGGGGAATTTAAAGAAGCAAAACCTTCTTCAAATTGGCTGCCTTCTATTACGTTGATCAAAATTTTTAGCAACGAGTGCCCTGAGCGGATTGCCGCAAGAGATCTTGTTCACGTACGTGAGTTGCGTTGCCCCGCGCTTTCGCTGCATCAAGCAACCTTCCCCTTGTGTTATTCATCATTGTCAAGACTCGAGTACTTATTCGAATATTTGTAACCCAAGACTGCCACTGACTGTTGGCTTTTAGATAACCGCATTACGAATACACTCTATTCAATATTCTTCAAGCTGTGATTCCAGCTTTCCATCGCCGCGTTGTCGAAGCAGTCGACTTTCTTGCTCATGCTACAGATCAGATCATGATCGGTAAGTAATTGCCGGTGCTCGCGCGAGCGATACTGGCTGCCGCGATCCGAATGCACGATGACGCCCTGTGGTCACGCTGATTCGCGAGCTGTACGCGGTCGAACACGGACTCAAAGAACAGGACGCGACCGATGCCGACCGACTCATCGCCCGGACAGGCAAATCCGCGCCGATCATTGAACCCATTCGGCAGTGGATCGACACACAGCGCCCACAGATCGTGCCGCAAAGCCGGTTGGGCAAAGCCCTCACTTACACGTACAACCAATGGCCGAAGCTCGTCGTGTTTTTGCAGCACGGTCACGCCTCGCTCGACAACAACCTCGCCGAAAATGGCATCCGACCGTTTGTCATTGGTCGCAATTTTCGTCGAAAGAACTGGCTGTTTTACGACACCGTGGCAGGCGTACAGGCCAGCGCCAATCTCTACTCCCTGATCGAAACCGCAAAAGCCAATGGCTTAGAGCCGCATGCCTACCTTGCCCGTGTGTTCGCCGACTTGCCCGCCGCGCAGACCGTGGCCGACATAGAGAAACTACTACCGTTTAAGCAGTCTAGGCGTGAGGGTATAAGTTATGGAGCGCTTACGCTCTAATTGGTCTTGTCTCTTATTTCTTATAATAATGAGAACTGAAAAGAGCTGAGAAAAATATTTCAAGCCTGATGTTGAAATCATTAGGGCCTGTTTCAAGATGGGTTGGCGGTAACCGACGCAAGGGACTTATGAAAACAAATCCTCTTCTAAAAAAACTAGGGCATTCGGAAACAGATCGTCTTGTTATTATCCATACAGACGACATTGGAATGTGCCACGCTTCTGTGCAGGCTTTCAAAGATTTGTGGGCGTTTGGGGTAATTACTTCTGGCGCTGTGATGGTTCCTTGCCCTTGGTTTCAAGCGACGGCGCAGATGTGCCGTGAGAATCCAAAGATGGATATGGGAGTCCATGCGACGTTGAATGCGGAGTGGGAAAATTATCGGTGGGGACCTGTTTCTACGCGAGATCAAGCGTCAGGACTGATGGATACGGATGGTTACTTCCATCAATGGCATGAGGCGGTGTATCAAAATGCAAAAGTAACAGCAGTCCAAAAAGAAGCGGACAAGCAAATTGAATTGGCATTGGCAGCTGGAATTGATGTGACTCATGTTGATTCGCACATGGGAACAATCATGAATCCGCTGTTTATTCGGACTTATATTCAAGCCGCTGAAAGCAAGCAGCTACCAAATATGTTGCCGCGATTGAATGCAGATGGAAGTGACATGATGGGAATCAGTGAAAAAGAACGAATCTTGTATGCGCCCCTCATGCAACAACTTGAAAGTATGGGCGTTCCAATGTTGGATGCAATTGCTTCCATGCCACTAGAACATGGCAATGACCACATAGGAGTTGCAAAGAAATTATTGAGTGAATTGCCTGTGGGCATTACTCATTTTATTTTACATCCTTCCATTGATACACCTGAGCTACGTGCCATTTGCCCAGATTGGGAAGCACGGGTTGCAAATTATGATGCTTTTATGAGTGATGAACTAAAGAAATTTATTGAAAGCGAAGATATTAAATCGATTGGGTATCGAGCAATACGAGATGTGATGAGGCAGGCCCCACCATCCGTACCGGCGCCTCAGCGATGAAGCTTAAAGAAGGGGTGCCAAGCTACTTGGTAGTCTTCTTCTTCCTCGACCCAGATGCCGGTCGCGATTCCTCTTCCGCCTCGGCAGTCATCCGCAGCAAGGTCGCTTTCATACGGCGTAGCGCTTGATAGGTTGTCGCAAGCTCCTCGTCCGTGTTTGGGCCCAGGGCTTGTTGCTCGAAGGCTTCGACTTGCTTGCGGATATGACCGATCTGCCGGTATCCGGCCCGGGTGAGATAAACACGGCGGATCCGCGCGTCGAAATCTTCCGGCCGCCGTTCGACCAACCCCACCGCCTCCATCCTTTCAAGCAGCCCACCGACAGCGACCTTGGTGAGGTCAAGGTCCGCAGCGAGCGCAGTCTGGGTCATGCCGTCGCGCCGGGACAGGAATGTCAACACCCACCACTGCGAGCGCGTCACTCCCAGTGGCTTCAGGACCCGGTCGAGAGCGGTCCGCCGGAGCCTGGAGACATCATGCGCGAGGAACCCAAATCGGATGGCGTCGTTTAAGTCCATGGCCTTCTCATTCGGGTAGTACTTCCATTAGCCACACTGGATTAACCAGACGGGCCGTTCGCGGCGGAGATCATCATCGCGCGGCTAATCGGCGCCGGGCTCGGCACGCGGCTGGGTCAGGCCGCCTGCGCGCGCGAGCGCTGCGAGGTGGTGGCCCTTATCGCCAAACATCGTGCCGATCATCGTTAGCCGACGATAGAAATGTCCAACCTGGCAAGCTTCAGTGAGGCCGATGCCGCCATGAAGCTGGATCGATTGTTCGCCAATGAACTGACCCGAGCGACCGATCTGCACCTTGGCGGCTGAGATGGCGCGGCTGCGCTCTAGCGCATCCGGCTCATCCACCATCATCGCCGCATACAGCGCCATGCTGCGCGCCTGTTCGAGCATGACCAGCATGTCGACGGCACGGTGCTGCAACGCCTGGAACGAGCCGATGGTGGCGCCGAATTGCTTACGCACCTTGAGGTAGTCCACGGTGATCTCGTAAGCGCGCGCCATTGCGCCCACCGCTTCGGCGCACAGGGCGGCGATGGCGGAATCGATCACGCGTTCGATCAGCGGCAGCATCGCGCCGGGTTCGCCGATCACGGCGTCGGCGCCGACGCGCACGTTCTCAAAGGTGATTTGTGCGGCGCGTAACCGATCCTGCATCACATAGCCACGGCGTGACACGCCCGCAGCCTGTGCATCGACGATAAACAAACCAACGCCCGCTCGGTCGCTGCGCTCGCCGCTAACGCGCGCCGTGACGATCAACTGGTCGGCACAGTCGCCATGCAGCACGTGGTGCTTGCAACCGTTAAGCACCCACTCATTGCCTGCGAGTCGGGCCGAGGTGGCGATATCGGCCGGCTCGTAACGCGATTGCTTCTCGGCCTGTGCGAACGCGAGTAACAGGCTGCCGTCGGCAATCTGCGGAATCAGGCTGGCGCGTTGCGCCGCTGAACCGCCGAGACGCAGCAAATCACCGCCAAGCACGACGCTCGCAAGATAGGGCTCGAGCACCAGTGCGCGCCCGAACGCCTCCATGACGATCATGGTCTCGACCGCACTGCCGCCGAGGCCGCCGTCGCTCTCGGCGAAAGGGAGGGCGAGCAGGCCCATCTCCGCGTACTGACGCCACTGCTCGCGGCTCCAGCCATCGCGTTCGGCTAAATGTTTGTTGCGCTGCTCGAAGTCGTAGCGGTCGGCCAGCAGCCGTTCGACACTATCCTTTAGAAGACTTTGGTCGTCGTTCAGATCGAAGTTCATGGAGTCGGGTTCTCTCTAAAGTCCGAGGACGGACTTCGCCAGAATGTTGCGCTGAATCTCGTTGGTGCCGGCAGAGATCGAGGTGTGTCGCAGCCAGTAGTGATTCGGTGCGACAGTGAGCGCCCAGTCCTCGCCACCCGACGATTCAGGCGCGCCGCACAGGAACTCACTGTCGAATTCCATGGCTTCGTAGCCTGCGAGCTCGAGCAGCAACTCGGTGGTCGCCTGCTGTAGTTCGGAACCTCTGATCTTAAGAATGGGCGCCATGGGGTCAGGCTTGCTGGCATCCGCGTGCGTTCTTGCCGCGATGACGCGCATCTGCAGCATCTCCAGCGCCTTGAGCTCGACATCGAGCCCGGCCACGCGTTCACGAAAGCGTAGCTCCTCGCTCATGGGACGATCACCGACCATGATTCTTGCGGCGAGCTGTTTCGCGCGCTGCACACGCATCTTGCACAGCCCGACGCGCGCCACGCCGGTGCGTTCGTGGCTGAGCAGATATTTGGCGTAGTCCCAGCCCTTGTTCTCCTCGCCGATACGGTTGGCGACCGGAATGCGCACATCGTCGAGAAACAACTCGTTGAACTCGTGATGACCATCAATTGAGATGATGGGACGCACGGTGACGCCGGGCGTCTTCATCTCCATCAGCAGATAGGTGATGCCCTGTTGCCGCTTGGCGGTCGAGTCGGTGCGCACCAGCAGGAAACACCAATCGGCGTGATGACCGAGCGTGGTCCAGATCTTCTGGCCATTGACGATGTAGTGATCGCCCTCGAGGCGCGCCTGGGTGCGCAGCGAGGCTAAGTCGGAGCCAGCGCCAGGTTCGGAAAACCCTTGGCAGAACCAGTGGTCGAGGCGTGCGATCCGCGGCAGGAACTGCTGCTTCTGCGCCTGCGTGCCGAACGCGATCAGCGTCGGGCCGATCATGTTGACGTTGAAGGTCAGCGCTTCGGGCGCGGGCGCCATGTACAGCTCTTCCTTGAAAATATACTGCTTGACGGTATCCCAGCCGGTGCCGCCCCACTCGACGTGCCAGGCGGGCGTTGCCCATCCTTTCTCGAACAGAATGCGCTGCCAACGAACGGTGTCTTCCCGACTCAACCGTTGTCCGAGCACACACTTGCGCCGAATATCTGCGGGTAGCGAGGTGCGGAAAAATTCCCGCACTTCCTCGCGGAAAGCTAGTTCTTCGGGTGTAAATCGCAGATCCATCGGTTCACCTTATGCATCACACACGGACGTTGGCCATCGATCCCTATTAGGGAATAGCCTCGCCCAATCGCTGTTGGAGAAGTTCTACGAGCTTGCGTGTGTTGATCTTGCCGCTCGACAGCACGGGTATCGCCGCTTGCTCAAGGCGGAAAATTCGCCGCGGCACTTTGTAACTGGATAGCTTGCCGGCAGCCTTTTGTTTGAGGTCTGCCTCAGTCATGTCCGTGTCCTGATCTGCCACTACGACGGCGACCACGACCTGACCGCGCCGTGCATCGGGCAGCCCGAGCACCAGGCACTGTAGTCCCCCGGTAAGCTCTTGGAGAATCGCCTCGACTTCGCGTGGCGCCACATTGGCGCCCGAGGTCTTGATCATGTCGCCGCGACGGCCACCGATGTAGAAGAAGCCGTCGGCATCGATCTTTCCCAAGTCACCCGTGCGCCACCAACCATCAACGGTGAAGAGTTCACTGCGCGGTCTGCCGTAGTAGCTGTCCATCAGAAACGGGCTGCGCAGCCACAACTCACCAATCTCGCCCGTGGCGCAATCTTTCCCGGTCTCGTCATCAACGATTTTCGCTTCGTGGCCGGGTGCGAAGCTACCGCAGGAGCCACGCTGCGATTCGGGCAGATCGCCTTCGTCGCTACTCATCGTTGCCACGCCGCCCACCTCGGTCATGCCATAAATGCTGTGACGCAGGCTGGGATCGCGGGGCCGCACTTCCGGCGGCATGATGGGGTAGAGATTGCCACGGCGCATCGATGACAAGTCACGCCCCGCAAAGCTAGGGTCTTCGGCGAGCCGCAACACCGTCATTGCATAACCATTGGTCATGGTGGGCCGCTCGCGTTCCAGCAGGTCGAGCACCTGTGACGCTGGAGCTGCGTTGGAACAGACCAGCCGAGCGCCGGCCACAATCGTACCGAGCAGCCCAAAGACGAAGCCGGCAACCCAGAACCACGGCGCGGTAGAGAACAGCGATTCCTCCGGAGTGTAGCGCCGGATCTGGTTCACGTTGTCGATGTGCCGGATGAGCGCTCCGTGGGTGTGGATCACGCCTTTGGGACTGCCCGTTGAGCCGGAGGTATAGATGATGACGAGCCGATCAGCGGGCGAGACGCGCGCCTCGGTCGCATCGAGCAGTTGCTCGTCAATCGTCGAGCCTAGATCCTCCAATGCCTTGATGGACCAGCCTTCATGCCAGTGTTTGGGGGTGGAACCATTGAACCACACGCCACGCAGCCACGGCGCCGTGCTGGAACGCAGCGGCGGTGCACGCGAGAAATCCACATCGGGCAATGCCGCTTGCAGCAACTCGTCGTAACGGTGCGAGCGGAATCCGGGAGCGGCGATCAGAAAGGCCGCGTCGGAATGATTCAACAGCCAGCGCAGTTCATTGGCAGTGGACAAGGTGCTGAAGGGGATCACCACTGCGCCGATTCTGGCAGCAGCCAGCGCGGCGATGATGAAGTCGGGACCGTTAGGGTGCAGCAGAGCGACGTGCGAGCCCTTTCCGGCGCCCGCTGCCAACAAGCCACGGGCGAGGCGACGGGAACGCAGTTCTGCTTCGGCGTAACTCAGGTGTGCATCGTCGCAGGCCAACAAAATCCTGTCGGCATGCTCGCGTGCGTGTCGGCGCCACAGCGCGGGAAGGGTCAGCGGGAGGTCATCTCCGGCATCAATCACTGTTGCAACCATGATTAGCGTCCAGTAAACCGCGCCGGGCGCTTCTCGCGGAACGCCGCCGTGCCTTCCACCGCGTCCTCGGTGTTGGCGGCAATGGCAATCGCGTTGAGTTCCTGTTCGAGAAACTGGTCGAAGGTTCCCGTATCAGCGGTGAACAGCCGCTTGGTGAGCGCAAACGCGAGCGGCGGACCTGCGGCCATCTCGCGCGCCAAGGCGACCGCTTCTTGCATCAGCGCATCGCTGCCAACCAGCCGCGTCGCAAGGCCGAGTTCGACTGCCTCAGGTCCCGATACGAAGCGGGCGCGATAGATGATGTCGCGCGCCGCCAGTTGGCCGATCAACCGCGTAATCAAGTATTGAAATCCCGCTTCCGGGACCTTGGCCAGGTTGAGAAAGGCAGGGCGGAATTTCGCGTTCTCCGTCACCAGTATCCAATCGCAGCACAAGGCCATGGTCCAGCCGATGCCGATGGCTGCGCCTTGCACGGCGGCGATAATGGGCTTGCGCAAATGATAGAGGCGACGGATGGCGTCATTGTATTCATTCATGGATTGCAGCACCCAGGGCAGGGTCGGCTTGTGGCCCTGCTTACCGTCGCCGCTCATATCAGCGCCCGAGCAGAAACCGCGCCCTGCCCCGGCCAGGATGACTGCTCGCACCTCGGCATCGCGCTCGCAACGATCAAGATGTGCGACGAGCTGGGCCCACATGTCGCCGGTGAGTGCATTGAGCTTGTCGGGACGATTGAGCAGGATCGTCGCCACACCTTCCGATAAATGAAAATCTGTACTCACGCTGTACTCACCGGGGCGCTGCTTTTTTTCATATGGCGACAGGCACTATTGCGCTACTAATATCGTAAACCAGTTTAATGTATGAGGTTCGGCTAGACAAGCCACTGGCGCCTGCCTCGGCAGGGCGGGCAAACGTAGTTGCGCCGCAAAATCACCGCGAGTGGCTTTAACGGCGCACGTTGCTTTGTGCCGGCAATCAACAGCCACTGTTCTGTAATCCGGAATCGCCCATATTGTAATCAGGAAACATGTTTATATAGTATTGCGACTGCGACACCTCAAGGTAGCGAAAGGGGGTCGGCCGTTGCAAGCTCCGCACTATGGATGAAGCCTCGGCCTCCATCTGGGAAATTCCCACCCCCGTGGCTTGCCGCGGTAGCCTGGATACAACAGCGCGCGGCCGCTTCTCTCGCGGGCCTGCGCAGATTGGATCCGCATCATCAACGGGTGCGCGATCAATGCGTCAAGGAAATTTAAATGCAGTATCGTGAATCGATCGAAGACCGCAGCCTCCGCGAGGAAGTGCGCGAGTGGCTACACGCAAATAAGCCAAGAGAGCGGCGCCCGGACACCATACCGGAGCTAATGGCTTACGACCGAGCATGGCAACGCGCTCAGTTTGACGGCGGTTGGGCAGGCATCCATTGGCCGAAGCAGTACGGTGGACGAGGTCTCTCGCCGAGCCAGCAACTCATTTGGTGCGAAGAATACGCCACGGCGCGCTGCCCGGCCGTGCACGACAGTTGCTGGCTGGGCCAGAACCATGCCGGACCGACGCTGATCGTACGCGGCACCGAAGCACAGAAAGCGTTTCATCTGCCGCGTATTTTGAATGGTGAATCGACGTGGTGTCAGGGTTTCTCGGAACCCAATGCCGGATCGGATCTTGCGAGCCTGCGTACCCGCGGAGTAGTGGACGGTGATTATCTGGTCGTGAATGGTCAGAAGATCTGGACTACCTACGCGCACCTTGCCGATTACCAGGAACTGTTGGTGCGCACCGGTCCGCCCGATGGCCGGCATCGCGGCTTGACGTGGGTAATCTGTGATGTGCGCTCGCCCGGCGTGGAGATTCGGCCGATTACGGCGCTCGACGGCCATTATCACAACTGCGAAGTTTTCTACGACAACGTGCGTATTCCGCTCTCGAACGTGGTCGGAGAGGTCAACGACGGCTGGTCGGTAGCGATGACGACGTTTGGCTTCGAACGCGGACCCGCCGCGTTCGGCGGCATTTGCGAACTTGCCGTGGTGATCGAAGAACTCATCGCACATGCGCGCTCGCACCCAGGTCCATTCGGCAGTCGTCACGCCATTGACAGCGAAGCGATCGCTGAGCGCCTGGGCATCGCACGCGCGCAACTACAATCGATCCGCGCGCTCATGTACATGATGGTGGCCGCGGCCGAACGTAACGTGGACCTCGGCGCGGAAGGCTCACTAATGCATCTACCCTCTACCGAGCTGGATCAGTCCATCGCCCGGCTCGCGCTGGATATCCTGGGACCGCAGAGCCTGAGCCGCAGCACGTCCGAATCCTGGGTCTACAATTACTTCCGATCCTTTGGCGCTACGCTCGCGGGCGGGACGTCGGAGATTCAGCGCAACATTATCGGCGAGCGCTTGCTGGGGCTGTCGCGCTAGGGTCTGTTAACCACTAGCGCACCGGAGAACATTCGATGTTGGATTTGTTGATAGATGAAGATGAGGCAACGATCGCCGCGACGGTGCGCGACTTTCTCGCGCGCGAGCTGCCGATCGAGCGACTGCGACCCAAGGCCGTCACCATTGATCTTGCACGGACGCGCGCCGAGATGTTCGAGCTCGGTTGGTTTCGCCTCGGCCTGCCGGAGTCGGTCGGTGGCGCCGACCTTGGACTGGTTGAAGAAATGCTGATCCAGCGCGAGTGCGGCCGGTATCTGATCGGCCCGTGGACGCTCGCGACGGTACTGGGCGCCCATGTCGCCCACCAGGCAGGCGATCTTGCCTTGGCTAGCGATGTGGGCTCCGGCAAAACATCGGTCGCACTCGCGATCATGTCCGCGACGGATGGCAACGCCGAGCAAGTTCCAACCTGTGCATTTGACTGGAGCGAAGGCAACTTACTGCTCGTCTGTAACGACGATGGCATCGGTCTGTTCGATGCAGCGGCCTTCACCAAGGCGCGGCCCGATCCATGCCTCGACGAATCGGTGACGATGCATGCCGGCATGCTGGCCGTGCGTCAACCGCGCTATTGGATCAGTGCAAAACAGTCGCCGCTGGTCTTGCGAGCCTCTGTGCTATTGGCTGCGGCGTTGATCGGGCTTGCTGAGCAAGCCTTGGATCTGACGGTCGAATACGCCAAGGTGCGCACCCAGTTCGGCAAACTGATTGGTTCATTCCAGGCGGTAAAACACCGCTGTGCGGACATGGCGCTGCGTGCCCGGCTCGGCTGGTATCAGACCAACCTGGCGTGCCTGAAGGTGCAAGCGGCTGCTCCCGATGCGGTGCTGCAGTCTGCCGCCGCGAAACTGGTCGCGGCGCAGGCGGCTCACGAAAATGGGCGGGCGGCGATTCAAATGCATGGCGGTATCGGTTTCCAGGCGGAGTGTGATGCGCACTGGTTTATGAAACGGGCACATCTGTACGACCAGTTCGGCGGCTGCATACAACAGCAAGCCCACCGTGTCGTGGCGCAGCCGTCGCCTCTTTGGTAGCAGCGCCTTGGTTCTCAGTTGAAGTAGCAGGGTTCTCAATTGAAATAGCATGGGACCGGGGGGTCAGATGAGTTCAGCTTCGAAGTCGACCAGTAATGCGGCAGCCTCTCAGCAGGGGCAGAACGCGCGTCCCGCCAAGGTGCGATCGGACTTCGTGCCTGCAGAGCACTATCTGTCGCCAGAGATATTGAAGTTGGAGAAGGAGCGCTTGTGGCCGCGCGTGTGGCAGATGGCGTGCCGTGAAGAAGAGCTGCCGAACGTTGGCTCTTTCATTACCTACGACATCATGGACGACAGCATTGTGGTCGTGCGGGTCGCGGAGCAAAAGATCAAGGCGTACCACAACGTGTGCCAGCACCGCGGTCGGCGCCTTACCGAGGGCTGCGGCGAGATCAGCCGGTTTCACTGTCGCTTTCATGGCTGGCAGTACCACCTGGATGGATCCATCGCACGCGTGATTGACAGGCACGACTGGGCTGAGTGTGCGGAGTTCACAGATAAGGATCTGAGCCTCTCGGAAGTGCAGGTTGGCACCTGGGCAGGCTGGGTATTCATCAATATGGATCCGAACGCCGAACCGCTCAGCGACTATCTTGCGCCGGCGTCCCAGTACCTCAATCCGTTCGAGATCGAGAAGATGCGTTACCGCTGGTACGCATCCGTCAAAGTGCCGTGCAACTGGAAGGTGGGAGTGGACGCCTTCAACGAGGCCTACCATGTATCGGCAACACACGCGCAGTGGATGCCAGTCTATGGCGACGATGTCAGTCGAAACAGAACGTTCGGTCGCCATGCCATGTTCTACTACCCCGGCAATCCGCAATATCCCATGGGCGCGCCCTCGCCGCGCTTGGGCCTGCCGGTTCCCACGGATCTTCGGCCCAAGATCATTGAGTACTACGACATGTTCGATAAGACCCTCCGGGCGGTCTTTAGCGAACGCGACGCCGAAGCGGTGCGGCGCCTGATGACCGAAGTCGATGCCAGCGCATCGATCGGCGAGATCTTTGTGAAAATGCTGCAATTCCAGAAGGAAGCCGCCATTGCCGCAGGCGCAGGTTGGCCGGACATCTCGTTTCAACAGATCATGGAAGCCGGCACCGACTGGCACCTGTTCCCGAACATGATCATCCTGCCTTATCCCAGCGGCGTACTCGCCTATCGCGCGTTGCCGGATGCGAAGGATCCCGACACCTGCATTTTCGAAGTCTATGCGTTGCAGCGCTATGCACCGGGAGCAGAACCCCCGCTGAAACGGCAGTACCTGCATGGCGAGGACGATTGGCGTAATTTCAAGTCGATCAGCATCATCCTGCAACAGGACTTCGACAACATGGGCGAAGTGCAGCAGGGCATGAAGTCACGCGGCTTCAAGGGTGCACGGACCAATCCCGTTCAAGAAGCGACGGTCTCCAACTTTCACCGGGCACTGCGCGAGTATCTGGATGACCCCGAACCCTCCACCTGAGGGCGATGATGCACTGACAATTCACTAGGGCGACAATGAGCAGATATTTGAAATCGACCAACTTCATTGAGTTTGCGGTGCGCGACCGCGTGGCGCGCATCACGCTCAATCGCCCCGACAAGCGCAATGCGCTCAGCCCGGCGCTCATTACAGAGCTGCACGATGCGTTCATGGAAGCGGACGCGCTGATCGACGTTAACGTAATCGTGCTGGCGGGTGCGGGTAGCAGCTTCTGTGCGGGTTTCGATCTCACCAGCGTCTATGGCGATTCGGCCGCTAACGACGAGGCGGCCAAGTACCGCACGCTCAATGCCACACTGGACGACGATGCCTGGCAGATCGAGCAGATCCAGCGCGCGTTATCCGTGGTGTTGGGCCTCCACAAACCCGTGATCGCCAAGGTGCAAGGCAATTGTCTGGCAGCGGGAACCGACCTTGCTTTCATGTGCGACATGGTGATCGCAGCAGAGGATGCGAAGATCGGCTTTCCCGCGACGCGGGCTAACGGCACGCCGCCCAGCAACATGTGGTTGTATCACGTCGGTCCGCAGTGGGCGAAGCGCCTCCTGATGACGGGCGATTGTCTCTGGGGTCGCGATGCAGCGCGCATCGGACTGGTGCTCGACGCAGTGCCGGCAGCGGAGCTGGATGCAGAGGTGGACGAACTCGCCCGGCGAGTGAGCTGCATTGATGGCGAGCTACTCGCAGCGCAAAAACGTGCCGTCAATCTGGCGCTCGAACTCGCTGGCATGGGCACGCTGCAGCGTCTCACGGCAGAGCTCGACGCACGTGCGCATCTGTCCCAAGGACCACGACGCAAACAATTCAAATCGGACATGGCGACCCACGGACTCAAGCAGGCGCTGAAGAATCGCGACGAGCCGTTCGGCGATGGCATGATCAAGATGCATTGGGCTGGGAAGTAATGAGCGAAGATCTCGTACAAGTGCGTTATGAAGGCAGCGTTGCTGTCCTTACGCTGAATAACCCGAAACGCATGAACGCCTGTGGCTTAGAGATGCGCAAGGCGCTGTACGAACGGTTGCTCGAACTCGAGGCCGATGATGCCTGCCGCGTCATCGTGCTCACCGGCGCCGGCGGTAACTTCTGCTCCGGTGGCGATATCTCAGAGATGCAGCAACGCGAGTTGCTTGAGGCGCGCGTGCGCATGGACCTGCCGACGCGCATCTTTAAGAAGCTGGTCAGCAGCACAAAGCCCCTGATCTGCGCGGTGGAAGGTAATGCCTTCGGCTGCGGTGTGTCGTTCGTGGCAGCCAGCGACTACGCGGTGGCCGCGACCGATGCAAAGTTCTCCTGCGCTTTCATCAAAGTCGGGCTCATGCCGGACTTTGGCGGCATCTGGTCGATCGCGCGCAAGGTAGGACATCGTCGCGCGATGGAGATGTGCGCATTGGCAGAGACCTACAACGCGCAGCAAGCGGTCGAGATGCAGCTCATCAACCGGCAGTGCGAGCCGGGTCAGGCATTGGCAACGGCACTGGAGGTTGGCGAGCGGTTTGCCAGGAATCCTCCGGTCGCCATGTCGTTGCTCAAGTCTGCGCTTAACACCGGCAACGATACGGTAGATCAGGCCATCGCCACCGAGATCAATTTTCAGTCGGCGCTGATGAACACCGAAGACTTCGGCGAGGCCACGCGTGCGTTCATGGAAAAGCGCAAGCCGAAATTTTCCGGTCGGTAATCGCCGTATCGAAACTGCTGAATCGAAACTCGCGGGCCTCTGACAACATCTGCACCAGCGCGCGCCGGTCGAGTTTGGAACTCGGCAGCAGGCACCTTGCAGCTAAAGGCATTCCACAATGCAGAAATATTTACCGATTGAGATGGCGCAGGTAAGGGCGCACGCATCGAAACTATAGCGCTCGGCGCGGCAATCCTGTCCAATCGCGCGCATAGCAATACCTAGGAGATATTAATGTCCAGAGTTCTCATTACCGGTGGGAGCCGCGGTATCGGCCGTTCCATTTGTTTGCGTATTGCGCGCGATGCACTCGCCCGCGGCGCAACGCCAAAAATCGTTGTCACTGCAACGGGCAACTCGCCCGATCTGCAAAGTGTGGTGACGGAGTTGCAGGCAATGGGCGTGATGGCCCTGGCCCTTCCAGGCGATCTCAACGATCCCGAAGTGCCGGCGCAGTTGGTCGCGCGCGCAGTGGAGTTCTGTGGCGGCTTGGATGCAGTGGTCCATAACGCCGGCGGCGCGATCGCATCACCCCTACTGAAGGTCAAGCAGGCCGACTGGCTTACGGTATTCGCGGTGAACTGTCATGCGTTCCTGCTGCTCGGCCAGGCTGCGCATCGGGCGCTGCGTGAGTCGAAGGGCGTCCTATGCGCCATCGGTTCCGCCGCCGCGGAGCGGGTGCAGCCCTACACCAGCGCTTACGCGCCGGCAAAAGCTGCGCTTAAGATGGTGATGCAGACGATGGCCTACGAGTGGGGTCGTCATGGTATTCGCGTGAACTGCGTGTCACCCGGCCTTACCCTGTCGCGGTCGACCGAGTCGGTACTGAGCAGTGACAGCGACCAGGCGCGTGCCGGTGCGCACATTCCGCTGCGCAGGATTGGCACGCCGGAAGACGTTGCTGCCATGGTCTCGTTTGTCATCGGACCGGACGCCACCTACCTCACAGGCGAGAACATTAATCTCGACGGTGGGCTGCAACATATCGGCACCGAGGCCATGCTCAACGAGAGCGCTACTGACTGGACGGCGCACGATGCAGAGCGCATGCGTCCGAAGGGTAAGTGAGTACGCACACGCCGAAGTACGGGTCGTGATGCCGAGTTGAGCGCCGCAAGGTGGAATTCAGTGGCCTGCCCGCTTTACCCTCGGGTGTATTCAAAGCTACGTTGTATGAAATTAACCACATCACTATGTGGCGATGCCGATAATTTCATCCGCAGCGGATGCCGAGATTTGCATCTTTCAAACAGATGGCTGGGGGCGTGGGCCTGGGTGCTGATGAGGGGTTATGCGCCCCGGACGCTCGATTTACGCTTCCGTGACTGACGTCTCGATTTAACTGTTGTAGTTTCCACTACACTGCGGGCACAGCTTCTACTACACTGCACCGCGCCGCGTTGCGCCTTAACAACATTCTTGGATGGGGACTATGAAGACACTTGCAATGAAAACGCTCGCAATGAACATACTCGTTGTGCCCGGCCTGCTGGCGGTCGCATCCACGGCCAGTGCTCAGGCACCGGCCGACGCCAGCGCCGCCGAGCCCATTGTCGCGCTCGAAGAAATCATCGTTACCGCCCGACGCAAGTCTGAAAGCTTGCAGGACGTGCCACAGTCCGTGAGCGCCGTGACTAGCGATGTCATTGAAAAACTTGCCATACTGAAGTTTGAGGATGTCGCCGCAGTGGTGCCAGGCCTCAACATGGGCAGCGGTCTCAGTGCCCCCGGCGGCGCAGCAGGCTCCGGTACGAGCACCGCGATGCGCGGCGTGTCCTTCAGCCCAGACTCACAGACCAGTGCGAGCGTCGAGTTCTATCTCAACGACGCATTGATCGAAAGCAACTTCCTATTCCAATCCATGTTCGACGTCGGCCAGATCGAAGTTCTGCGTGGACCGCAGGGCACGCTGCGCGGCCGGTCAGCGCCGTCGGGTGCGATCACCCTCACCACGCGCAAGCCGAATTTATCGGAAATAGGCGGATATGTCCGCGCGACCGGCAGCAATCGCGATGCGACCAACGTACAGGGCGCTTTCAATATGCCGCTGATCTCGAACGTTCTTGCGGTGCGTATTGCCGGCATCGACGACCGCAACGAAGCCGATGGTGTCAGAAGCGTAAACAGCTCTGTCGATCCGAGTTCTGAGACCAAAGCGGGGCGTATCAGTCTGCGCTTCGAACCCACCGACTCTATCGCAGCCGATCTGATGTTCCAACACATGGAGCGCGACAACGCCGTCTTTGCAAACGTGATCGGCAATGGGCGGGGCGACGCCCAGCGTCCAGTAATCAGGTTGGGTGACCGCCTCGGGGTGACCGATGGCCCGTTCACGGTCCGCCAGAAACTCGATGCCGTTACCGGCAATGTGAGCTGGGCCTTCGCAGGGCAACAGCTAGCTTATGTGGGCTCGTATAATGAGTTGAGCATCAACGCCCACACCCCGTTCGATGTGGGTAATCAAATCCTGGGTCAGGATATCGCTCAAACGAGAAAGACCACCCAGCGGCAGATGACGCAGGAACTGCGCCTGGCCTCGGAGGAGATGGTTGCTGGATTTTTTGACTACACCGCTGGCGTCTTCTATGCAGAGACCAAGAGCCCTACCACTTTCGACCAAGTCTCGACGTTCTTGTCTGGTGCCTTTGGTACGCCCGTTGCCCCAGCTCTGCCCGACCCCTCCATTTTCAACTCGCAGTATCAGGTCCTTACTAATGCTAGCCTAGCCTTGGAAAAGAAAGAGACTTCGGTATTTGCTAGCGTAACGCTGCATCTCGGTGATCGTACTGAGCTCGCTTTGGGCGGTCGCTACATCGAGTTTAAGAACACTCGGGTTCTTAGCTCAGTCACGAACAGGACTCTCATTGCCCAGAGCACAGGGACAACACCCTGCAGTTTTATTCCTGGTGCAGTAGGCTCAACGTACACGAACTCGTGCGACTTTGTGGCGGTAGCGACAACCGTGACTCCGTCCGACCCGGTGACGATTAAGGAACAGCCGTTTGTTTATAACGCTGCGCTATCACACCATCTGACCGATGCCGTGCTGGTCTATGCGAATATGGGTACGGCTTGGCGCAGCGGCACGACCGCGCTCGGCGTCAACAATGGCCAGAACGATCCCAATCTTCAAGCGCAGGTAGATATCCCCTCGGAAGACTCGATCTCCTACGAAATTGGTTTCAAGAGCACCTTCTGGGACAATCGCGCGCGCGTGAACCTCGCTGTTTATCACCAGGAGTTCGACGGCCTGATCTTCACCACCCAGCCCACACCCTATGTGAGCTGCCGGAGCGCGAGTGATGCCAGTTGCTCGCTCGATCCGACAAAATCGTTCGCCACCAGCGCCGATGCGGTGGTAGACGGCATCGACGTAGAAACCAACTTCGTTCTGACGGATCGCTGGAACGTTGGCCTCGGTGTCGGTTATGCGGACGGCAAGGTCGACAACGATTTTATTCCTTGCACGCCGCCTGACTTCAACCCCAGCGCTACCACAGCACGGACCTCGTCGTCCGCATTCTCCGCCAGCGGCAGCAATATCTATCTCTGCCAGTCCAGCAGCTCGGTGTCGCGCTTCCCGCCATGGACTGCCACCCTACAGTCAGAGTACTCGATGCCAATCACCAATAGCTTCGATGGCTACATCCGGGGTCTATACACGGAATTCGCAGAGAACAAAGATCGTAGCCCGAACTTTGTGGCCAGTCAGTACGGTTTGCTGAATCTTTTCGCGGGTGTTCGTAGCCCAGAGGGCAACTGGGAGATCTCTGCATTCGTCAAGAACGCACTCGATGAGGAACAACAGTTGTCGCAAGACGTTGCGATAGGTGCCGCGAATGCCAGTGCCTTCCTCGGCAGCAGCGGCTACCAGAGAACCAGCTACACGGCACTCCGAGAGTTCGGCCTGTCGGTACGCTACGCCTTTGGTTCGTTCTAAGCATAACGAGGTTCATCGGATATTCGGGTAAACCGGATAGCGGCCCTCTCGCGCTTCTGCGAGAGGGCCGCTTCGAACTAGGAAAAATCGAGTGTCGTCTTCAGTCTGGGAAGACGGCGGAGTAGGGTGAAACCTCCGACGCCTACACCGAGCGATTCAAAGCCCTGAGCTTCACGCCGGGCTCTTCCATATCTTCAGCGATCCCTGTGCCGTGCTGCGGATAACTCGCTTGAGCAGATGTTTCAGCATCTGGGACTCGCTGTAGTCA
>JANMSB010000233.1:0-2301 GCA_031388915.1 Pseudomonadota bacterium
GACGCGCGTAAGCGAGGCGCCATCCTTTCAAGGCTGTGCCCGCGCCGCACATCCGGGGCGTTAGAAGTGCAAAGGAGCCAAGAATGAAAAACTGGAGTCTCGGTTACCCATCTGTAGCGGTACTGTTTGCACTTGGTTCCGTGGCCTTCGCACAAGACTTGGATGTTCAAGCCATATCGCGGTCCGCTGCCACCGTTGTTGAGCCTCCCTTTGAAATCTATTTCGTGCCTTCCAGTGGATTTCTAGCCAACGCGACGTTCCGCACGTTATCTAAGACAAATGGGCCGTCCACAATCGCCAAACAGCTAGCCGCAGAGCTGCGGAAGCCCCGTGCAAAATTGCGAACCATCGTGGTTGCTGGTCCTTCCGATGGGAAGACCAAGCAAGTGCTTCTAGACGCACTCAAGCTGCTTGAAGACGAACCACAACCGAACTTGCGCTTAGTGTTTGTTGGCAACGCTAAGATCGCATCTGAAATTGAGCCTGTCGTTACGGTCACCGGCGCTGAATTCAAGACTGCTCCCAAATAGCACTTCTAACAAAACAATCGAGCCGACGCGTTAAAAGTACCCAACGAGTACCGGGTCGCAGGTTCGCAGTTATTTGTGGACGGCGGAGCAATGTCTGCGAACAGAAATACCTACGAACCTACGGACTGGCGCTACTGGTTCCGGAGAACATTGCTGCCGATTCTGATGGTCTATCAGGAACTGCCCCGCCGTTGTCGGCTTCGCCTACTTCGCTGCTGCTACCGCTGCATTACGTATGGTGGGCAGGCGCTCCAGCAACGGCGGCAACGCGCTCTGTAGCGTATCCCACACTACATCGAGGTTGATCTCGAAGTAGCCGTGAGCAATGCGATTGCGCATGCCCTTCATGTTCCGCCAGGGTACGTCGGGATATTGTTGAAGAAATGCCGCGTAGTCTTGCAACAACTTGCTGGCAGCTTCGCCGATGATTTGCAAATTGAAGATCACTGCTTGCTGAGTGCGTTTGTCGAGCATGAACTCGGCTTTACTCATGTTTTCGATATACGTGCACGATTGCTGCGTGGCTTGCAGCATGTGGTCGAGATAGTCGGTCAGCCGATTGATGCTCATACCGAGCGGGCTTCAGTGAGCACTTGCTCGCGAAATTTGGCCGGTATATCGCCCGGCGTCAGTACATCGACCGGTATGCCCAGCAAGGCTTCCAGTTCGAGTTGTAAACCGCCGAGATCAAACAAAGTGGCACCCGGTAGGGGATCAACCAGTAAATCAAGGTCGCTATTATCGCGGTCATGGCCGTGCAGCACCGATCCAAATACGCGCGGGTTAGTGGTGCGAAAGCGAGCTGCCATCGCACGTATTGCTTGTCGTTGCTGTTCGAGCGCCACTGAGGGTTTCATGGTATCTGCCTACAAAAAATTCTTGAATCCATCATATCCTGGGTGCAGCGACAACAGCATCTGTTGTCGGGTACCTGAACTACAAAGCGCGCGCATTAAACGTATCGCATTGCTGTACATCACCCGCATCAATGCCGCGCTTGAACCAGCGCATACGTTGTTCGGAGCTGCCATGCGTGAATGAGTCGGGGACTACTTGACCGGTGGACTGTTTCTGTAAGCGATCATCACCAATGGCTTGCGCGGCATTCAGCGCTTCTTCGATATCGCCGGGTTCCAATAGCTGTTGCGCATGAAAGGCCCATACGCCGGCGTAACAATCGGCTTGCAATTCCAATCGCACCGACTGGGCGTTGCCTTCGGCTTCGCTCAGACGCTGTCGTGCCTGATGTACTTTGTCCGAGGTGCCAAGCAGATGCTGCACGTGATGCCCCACTTCATGGGCAATCACATAGGCCTGCGCAAAATCGCCGGGTGCGCCGAAGCGCTGTTTCAATTCATCGTAAAACGACAGGTCGATATACACTTGGGCGTCGCCCGGGCAATAAAACGGACCCATTGCCGCTTGTGCCGTGCCGCAGGCGGAGTTGACCACGCCGCTGAACAACACCAAAGTAGGTTGTTGATAGGTGCCGCCGACCTGCGTGAATAACTTGCCCCATACATCTTCGGTGCTGGCTAGCGTGACTTTGATCAAGCCGCTGCTTTCAGCTTCTGCGGCGCTTTCTTGATACGGTCCGCTGGCTTGTTCGGTGCCTGTGCCTTGCTCGCCGAGTGATTGCAGCAACAGCGTGGGGTCTTTGGTGAAGTACAGCGCCAGTAAGCCGAGCACGATACCGCCCACCCCACCGATGCCTGCGCCTTTGGAGATGCGCATGCCACGGCGATCTTCCACATTCGAACTTTTTCGTTCA
>JANMSB010000243.1:0-5049 GCA_031388915.1 Pseudomonadota bacterium
GAAGCTGACGGGCGCGATTCATCGCGCCCGTCTTACGCTATGAATGGATCAGCCTTAAGGACGTGCCATTGAGATTAAGGCTTGGAGATCAGGGCTTGCGCAACCCTGAAGATCCGCGCAATGCCAGAGCCCACGAGATGCACGACAAGACGGATCGGTTCCTGTTCAAGTTTCGCAAGCCTTGATCTCCAAGGCTTAATCTCAATGGCACGTCCTTAAGGCTGATCCATTCATAGCGTAAGATGGGCGCGATGAATCGCGCCCGTCAGCTTCTCCGATGGTTCAGCGCCGCCCACTTGCTATTCCGCCGTAGGGGATTGCTCTCGCGTTACGTCCAATGGAGTAGTGCCTCGCTGAAGCGCGGTTTCAGTGCTATCGGGCGCGCCACCGAAAATCAGAATCAATACAGCTTGGATCAGGAGACTCGTATGTCCATGTGTGCAACAGTCCGTACTTCTATTCTGTTGGCCGCTGCGCTGTGCGCATTGGGCACACAAGCACAGGCCTTTAGCTTGCAAGAAGCCAGCATCGATAGCATTCAGCAGGGCATCCGCTCCGGCGAGGTGACCTGCAAACAAGTCGTTGAAGCCTATGTGGCACGCGCCAAAGCGTACAACGGCATCTGCGCCAAGCTGGTCACTCCCGATGGCGCAAAAATTAAGACGGCACTGGGCACGGTACGTGCCGGCGCTCCGTTGAAGTTTCCCACTGACACGCTGGCTATCAGCAAAATGGTGCCCGACTTCGACAAGTACACGGGCTTGAAGCCGGACTTTGGCCGCATGGAACCGACCATATCCGATCCATCAGTCGTTCAGCAGTTCGGCATGGTGGTGGGTATTCCCAACGCCGGACAAATCAATGCGCTGGAGTCGCTGAATATTCGCGGCGAACGTTCGGTGACTTGCAAGGGCAAGTTCGATGCACCGCCCGGAACGCCACTACCTGCGGGCGCGCCGCCCGAGTGCGAAAAATTTCGACAACTACCTGATGCGCTGGAATACGCCGCTCAGTTGGACGCGAAGTACGGTAAGAATCCCGACACCAAGGCGATGCCACTCTATTGCACGCCGATGTCCTTCAAAGCGGTGTTTGACACCATGGATATTCGCTCCACTGGCGGCGGTGACGTGAAATATGCCACGGACTTTGCACCCAAGGACTCCACGCTGGTCAGCCGACTGCGTGCGTCCGGCGCCATCATCTACGCACATGCGCACAACTCCGAATACAACGGTGGCAGCGGCGATCCGGGTGGTGCTACGAAAGTCGAACGTCCCTATATCGGCGCAGGCGGTTCGCGCGAATCGTGGGGTGGCATGACTTGCAATCCTTACGACACCGAACGTGTTACGGCCGGTTCCAGCGGCGGCTCGGGCGCTTCGGTGGCGGCCAACTTAGTGGTGTGTTCCATCTGCGAAACCACGGGTGGTTCCTGCCGCGGTCCGGCTAACTATCACAATACGGCCTTGGTGGTTCCGACCAAGGGCATGATTTCTTTCGAAGCCACTATCGGTGCTGATCCCTACCGAGACCGCCCCGGCATTATTTGCCGCTCGGTCAAGGATGCCACCACGGTGCTCGATGCATTTCGCGACAAGACCACGGGTAGTTACTTCGACGCAGGCGACCCCTTCACGGCATTGCCGCGCGTGATTGCATCGAAGACACCCTATGTGAGTGCGCTGGCTCCCGCGACCGGCAAGCCATTGGCTGGCATGCGTATCGGCGTGATCCGTGAGTTGATGGTGAAGGACACGCCCAGTGAGGCGGCAGTCAGCGACGGCATCAATCGCGAGTTGAAAGTGCTGAAGGATCTGGGTGCGGAGCTGGTTGAGACGGTTGATCCGAAGTATCCAGACGATCCGAGCATTCCGAATATGGCGTTCACCTTCAACGACGCGATTGCGGAGATCGTGCCGTTCCACATGCCTGAAGTGTTTTCGTGGAAGAAGGATGGCAAGCCGGAATTTGAAGTGCCGGGCTGGGATGTGACTAGTCGTAAGTACTTGGTCAGCCTCGCCACGCACAAAGCGCCATTGCCCGCCAACCTGGGTTTCAACCGCATCATGGGCAGTGCGCCCAATGATCCGGATGCGGTGAGTGGCTATTCCTTCGCCTACGACTTCGCGAAGTATTTGATGCTGCGCGGCGATAGCAAGGTATATGACTGGACAACCTTGAATGCGAACGCCAAGTACTACAACGATGCGCGACGCGCGGCGATGAAGAACTGGGAAAACAAGGAAATGGATATCCGCACCAATGTACTTACCTACACCATGAAGCGACGCGATACCGTACGCATGGTGATGAACAAGGTGCTGTTACAGAACAAGATCGATGTGTTCGTTAATCCTGTTAATCCGCTCCTGCCAGGCAAGATCGGCGGCGCCACGGTGGGTGGTGGCGGCGGAGGTGGTGGTGGCTTTGGCTATGGCGCGCAGCTCGGCATTCCCGAAGTGTTCGTGCCCGCTGGTTTCGCCGACAGTGTCTACGACCCCACGTTTGTGCTCAGTAAGGATGGCACTAAGTACGAAGGCGCCGAGCCCACCGTGCCCACCAAGGTGGGTGGCATTGGTCTGCCATACAACATTGCCTTCTGGGCCGAGCCCGGTCAGGAAGCGACGTTGATCAAAGTGGCATCGGCGTATGAAGCAGCGAGCAAACACCGTAAGGCTCCGCCGGGGTTTGGTCCGGTGAAGGGCGAGTTGTAAACAAAGCGAAAGGGTTGCCCCGGGTCATTCCGGGGCAACGACGTTACAACCAGGTTAATTCTCCAAAGACAAATCGCAACGCAGGCATTTCGGCGCTGGCATCCAACAGAAAAGGAATCTATTCTTGTCGCACGTTAAGGACACAGGGAACCTGCATATGTTCGGCCGTGTATTGCGCGTAGTCGCAATTGTATCGATTGGTTTGGTCGCCGAAGCTGTAGTGGCGGCACCGCTTGAAGCCTACGCCAGGCTGCCGCTATACGAAAACGTAGCCATTTCTCCGGATGGATCGCGCGCGGCATTCGTCACCACCATTGGCAACGAGCGCGAAATCATTGTTCAATCGCTGTCATCCAATACCGGCATAGTAAGACTGAAGGCCGGGCCACAAATGCTGCGTGACCTGAGCTGGGCCGGCGACGAGCAGTTGCTGGTGACGGTTTCGCAACCGCTCGAGTTTCTCGGCGGTTCACAGGCGGAAAACTTCGGGTTACAGAACTTCGATTTAAGAAGAAAAGCCGTATTCGATCCCATGTCATGGGCGGAAGAGTCATGGAATGCTCTGTCTCGCGAGCCCATTGCACGCAGCGTTAACGGTAAGCCCTTTGTTTTTGTACAGAGCATCGCCAGGCCCAGGATCGGCGAACGCTTCTTTATTCCAGCACTATATCGAGTGAACTTAAAAGACCAGGCCACGCTGCTGGTAGATGCTGCGCCCGTTAGCGATCCAAAAAAATCGTATGGATGGACAGTCGATACACAGGGCGATGTGATTCTGCAATCGGTCTACGACGAGGAGACCAAGCGCTGGATCTTGTCCGCCAAGCGAAATGGCAAGTGGCAAGATATCTATTCCGAGGGCGCACTAGTCGAAACGCCAAGCATTGTCGGATTGGCGCCGGAAGACAACACGATCCTCGTCAAAAAACTTGTCAACGGCGACTGGACCCTGCTCAGACTTTCGTTACTCGATGGAAAATTTGGGGAGGCGATTCCAGAGAAGTGCTGTGGTAGCCGGTATCTGACCGATCCAAAGTCGAATCGCGTTATTGGTACGTTGTGGCTGGACGCAATGCATCATTACGAATTTTTTAACAAGCGTCTGCAGGAGAGCTGGAATCAGGTGGTTCAGTCCTTCCCGGGTGAAGAGTTGACGCTAGAGAGCTGGTCTAACGACTTTAAGAAGGTAGTGGTCAAGGTGTTCGGCAAGCAAACCGGCGCTGCCTACGTACTGATTGATCTGGACGCCAAGCAAATGTCTCGCGTCGGAAATTTCTACGCAGGCATTGAAGCGGCCGACATCGCCACAGTGAGGCCAATTAACTACAAAGCCGCCGATGGATTGCAGATCAACGCCTACGTCACGCTACCTTCGGGTAGGGAAGCCAAGAATTTGCCGTTGGTGGTGATGCCGCATGGTGGTCCAGTGACGCGTGAAACGTTCAAATTCGATTGGTTCGCGCAGGCGTTAGCATCGAAAGGTTACCTGGTGTTGCAGCCGAATTTTCGTGGCTCCTGGGGGTTCGGCCGGAAATTCGAAGAAGCGGGCTATGGCGAGTGGGGTCGGAAGATGCAAACTGATCTCTCCGATGGCGTGCGGACCTTGGTCAAACTGGGGATTGTCGATGCGGCCAGGGTTTGTATTGTCGGCGCAAGTTATGGAGGTTATGCGGCGTTGGCAGGAGCCACTATGGAGCCGGATGTATATCGATGCGCCGTATCCGTGGCCGGTTTGTCGGATATGAAAGAGGTGATTGACGAATACGTGCGACCGCAAATCAGCAAAGAAAATCGATCGCTTCGTTTTTATTATCGCTTTCTGGGCGTCGACAATATCAAACACCCGGTGGTGGCCGAGCGTTCTCCTGTCAAACACGCCGACAAAGTCAAGGCGCCCATTCTGTTGATCCATGGCGACAACGATGCCGTCGTGCCCTTCGAGCAAAGCCAGATCATGGCCAACGCACTAAAGAAAGCCGGCAAGCCCTACGAGTTTGTGAAATTGAAATCCGAAGACCATTGGCTGTCGAAAGCTGAGACGCGCTTACAGATGTTGCAGGCGGTAGTGAAGTTTCTTGAAACTCACAATCCGCCCTAATTTCTCGGCGGTGCATCACTTCGATTGAGCTAAACCATAGGGTGTTCGCGACTCACTCCGTCTTTCACACATAAGCTGTTCCGCTTGCCGTGAACAGCGCCAAGTAGATGGGAGTGAGCATGCCTGGTTGGACTTTGCTGCGATACACCTATGGCTTCGGTATCGCCAGCTTGTTGTTTGTTTTCGCGTCCAGCTTGGCGCTAGCAGCGAAGGCGCCGTTCCAAATCGAAGAAG
>JANMSB010000272.1:0-4147 GCA_031388915.1 Pseudomonadota bacterium
CAGCGATATGGCATTACCGCGCCGGCGACTACCGGTAACGAGATATTCGATCGGTATTATCGAGTGCACATGAATACGCTGGAGTTGATGGTCGTGTTTCTGCCGTCGTTGTGGTTGGCGGCGCAGTACTGGTCGCCGCAGTGGGTGGCAGGCGCTGGCGCTATCTATCTGGTTGGCCGAGTGGTCTACCTGAAAGGCTACGTAGCCGAACCAAAAAAACGCGGCCCTGGCTACGGCATGAGCTTCCTGCCGACTTTGGTACTGCTGTTGGCAGGTATCGTTGGCGTGGTGCGAAGCCTGCTGAGCGGCTGATGCACTCATCAGCAATCCATGACTAACGATTGACCATCGTATAGCAGGCGCGCGCATTATTAAATGCGCGCGTGTCAGGGTCGATAGCTAATTGACCTGCGCCGGCCTTGCTGACCGGTTATTCAAGTGCTTATTGGTTTAATTTGTCGACTGCCCATATGGCGCGAGTAGTGTTTAACACACTGACTCAATCTACTGCGCCAGTAGTATGCTCACCATTGCCTGCTGCCGAGTGACGCCGAGGTATGGCTGTGAGTGTTCCTATTGCACAAAGCCTTTCTGCATCGTTAGCACTGCTGCGCACCGACATGCATGTGCGTAGCTTGGAGCCGGAGATGCTGGCTGTCGAGCGCGTATTAAAAGTAGTTGAGCTGGGGCCGGTAGTGCGCGCACAGGCTGAGCAAGTCGCGAGTGCCCTGGTAGCCGGCGCGCGTGCACGGCAAGCAGAACGACCCATTCTCGATGTCTTTTTGCAGGAGTTTGGCCTGTCGAATAAAGAAGGCATTGCGCTGATGTGCATTGCCGAAGCGTTGTTGCGCATTCCCGATGATGCAACGGCGGATCGTTTGATCGCCGAGAAACTTAAGCATGCCGATTGGCGGGCGCATCGCGGCAACTCCAGCTCGTTGTTTGTGAATGCCTCCACCTGGGCATTGATGTTGACTGGCCATGTGGTGGCGGTGGAGCCGACGGCGCAACAGGATGTGAGTGGTTGGTTAAGCGCTTTATCGCAGCGTTTGGGTGAAGCGGCGGTGCGGCTGGCCTTGCGGCGCGCCATGCGCATCATTGGCGGCGAGTTTGTGGTCGGTCGCACAATCGACGAAGCCTTGGCGCGCTGCGACAAGGAGTCAGAGTTACACCTTTGTTCGTTCGACATGTTGGGCGAAGGCGCGCGCACACGCAGCGACGCACAACGCTATCGCGATGCCTATCAGCATGCGTTATCAGTCATTGCTGCCGTAGATGTGGCGCTGCCGCATGCGCAGCGTTCCGGCATGTCGATCAAGCTGTCGGCACTAGAGCCTCGTTATGACTTGGCGCATCGCGATTTGGTGATGACGCGCTTGGTGCCCATCGTCATCGACTTGGCGCGGCAAGCCGCTAATGCGGGTATTGGTTTGACGATTGATGCCGAAGAGGCTGATCGCTTGGAGCTATCGCTGGACGTGTTCGAAGCTGTGGCGCGTGATGCGGCGACCTTGCAATGGAGTGGCTTAGGTCTGGTGGTGCAAGCCTACGGCAAGCGCGCTACGCAGGTGATCGAATGGCTCGCCGCGTTGGCGCGCGATTGTGGTCGTTGCTGCACAGTGCGTTTGGTTAAGGGTGCGTACTGGGATGCCGAGATCAAGCGTGCGCAGGAACGTGGCTTGCTAGGTTATCCGGTGTTCACGCGCAAAGTGACTACGGATGCGGCGTACTTGGCTTGTGCAGCGAACTTGTTCCGTCATGCTGGGGTGATTTATCCGCAATTCGCCACGCACAATGCGCACACCATTGCCGCTATCTTGCAATTGCGCCCGCGCGCTGCGCCCATGGAGTTTCAACGTCTACATGGCATGGGACGTCTGCTGTATGCGCAGGCGCAACGGCAGATCGAGGCGTTTCCGTCAGTGCGGGTGTATGCGCCGGTGGGGCGACATGAAGACTTGTTGGCTTACTTAGTGCGTCGCTTGCTGGAGAATGGCGCCAACACCTCGTTTATCAATCGCTTTATGGATGAACGTTTGCCGGTGGCATCGTTGGTGGCCGATCCCTTCACGGTGCTTGGCGAGTTAACAGAAAAGTCGCATCCGCATATTCCCTTGCCGACACACCTCTACGGTAGTCAACGCAAAAACTCAGTGGGCATCGATTGGGGTGATTCGGTAACCGTCAAAGCGTTGGAGATCGCGGTGCGTGATCGGCGCGATGCGCCTCACCATGCCAGCGCCATTGTCGGTGGCGTATGCATCGGCGGTGAGGGTGTCGAGGTTCGCAGCCCGGGCGATCATCGCCACCTGCTTGGGCTAACGCACGCTGCGGATGCGGCAACCATCCACACCGCCTTCACGCAAGCCGCGCAGGCGCAGCCGCAGTGGAATCGTGCCGGTGCGCATGAGCGTGCCCAGTGTTTGCTGCGCGCTGCCGAGTTGTTGATCGCGCAGCGTCACGACTTGCTTGCCTTGCTGGTGTATGAGGCCGGGAAAACTTTGCCGGACGCCATCGCTGAATTGCGCGAGGCCGAGGACTACTGTCGTTATTACGCCGCACAAGCCGTGGCATTGTTCGGCACGCCGCTGCATCTGCCCGGCCCCACCGGCGAAGACAATCAATTGGTGTTACATGGTCGCGGTGTGTTCGTCTGCATTAGCCCATGGAATTTCCCCTTGGCGATTTTCATGGGCCAGGTGACGGCAGCACTCGCTGCGGGCAATGCGGTAGTGGCCAAGCCTGCGGGGCCGACCACGTTGATTGCCGCTGCTGCAGTGCGCTTGCTGCACGCGGCAGGGGTGCCGCTCAATGTGTTGCAGCTAACGCCTGCACCCGGCAAGCTGTTTGGCGATGTGGGGTTGCAGCACCCGGCCCTGGCCGGCGTGGCATTCACGGGCTCACTCGACACGGCGCAACACATCAATCGTTTGTTGGCGGCGCGTGACGGACCCATCGTGCCCTTGATCGCGGAAACCGGTGGCTTGAATGCCATGATCGTTGATTCCAGCGCGTTGCTGGAACAGGTGATCGATGATGTGGTGGCGTCGGCATTCACTAGCGCCGGGCAACGCTGCTCAGCGTTGCGTCTGCTGTTCTTGCAAGAAGATATCGCCGAACAATGTATCGAGTTACTAGTCGGCGCTATGGACGAATTGGTGATTGGCGATCCCACCAACATCGCCACCGATGTGGGTCCAGTCATCACCGATGCGGCGTGCGCGAGCTTGGCACGACATGCTGAACAAATGCGCGGCACCGCGCGAGTGCTTAAGGAATGCTGCTTGGATGAACGTCATCAGCAGGGATCGTTTTTCGCGCCGTGTTTGTATGAGCTGACCGATGCCGCGCAACTCACCCGTGAGCAGTTTGGCCCCATCTTGCACGTGGTGCGCTTTAAGTGCGGACAACTGCAACAAGTATTGGCATCGATTCGCGCCTCCGGCTTTGGTCTGACGCTGGGCATACATAGTCGCATCGAAAACGTCTGGCACGAAGTGTTGGCTGGCACGGGTGTTGGCAATAACTACGTCAATCGCAACATGATCGGCGCAGTGGTCGGCGTGCAGCCTTTTGGTGGCGAGGGTTTGTCCGGCACGGGACCCAAGGCCGGTGGACCGCACTATCTGCTGCGTTTTGCCACCGAGCGTACAGTGACCATCAATACTGTGGCCACCGGCGGTAATGCATCTCTGCTGTCTATGGATGACGGAGCATAGGTCTGGCATAGAGAGTCGGTATCGACTGTAGAATGATCGCTTCCTCTTGGTGGCCAGTGATTGCGATGTCTAAACCCAAAGTCTTCGTTAGCTTTCCAGTATTACCGTCGGTACGCGCCTTGTTCGAGGCGCGTGCCCAGGCGTGCTTCAATGAAACCCAGCGGGTACTGACCTCCAGTGAACTACTGGCCGCTGTAGCCGACTGCGATGCGGTGTTTGTCACCGCGACGGATCGTATCGATGCCGCGGTGATCGCCGCACTGCCGGCCAGCGTGCGTTTCCTGGGTACGTATTCGGTGGGGTTCGATCACATCGATTTGGCAGCGGCACAGCAGCGCGGCATAGCCGTGCTGTATACGCCAGATGTGTTGACCGACGCGGTGGCAGAGACAGCGATGCTACTCATGCTGGGCGCTATGCGACGTGCC
>JANMSB010000301.1:0-1913 GCA_031388915.1 Pseudomonadota bacterium
CGCCACCGCCGAACTTGGTTTGTATGCATTGCTGGTGGCGCTAGTGATCGGCATGAGTGCCGGTGTGATAGCCGCGCTGCGGCCCAACACCTGGAGTGACTATCTGCCGATGTCGGCGGCCATGATCGGCATTTGCATGCCAACATTGTTGCTGGGTCCGGTGCTGGTGCTGATCTTCGGCATCTGGCTGGAATGGGTGCCGGTATCGGGATGGGGTGAAGTACCAGGCGACAAACTTCTGCCCAGCATTACACTGGGCGCAGCGTATGCGGCGTATATCGCACGGCTGACCCGCAGCGGCCTGCTTGAAGTGTTATCGCAGGACTATATCCGTACTGCCAGGGCCAAGGGTCTGCCGGAGCGTGTGGTCATCCTCAAGCATGCATTGCGCGGTGGTGCGATTCCGGTGGTGGCTTATCTGGGGCCGGCGTTCGCTGGTTTACTGAGCGGATCGTTTGTGGTCGAAACCGTGTTTCAGATACCGGGCTTGGGCCGCTTCTTTGTGCAAGCGGCATTCAACCGCGACTACACCATGATCCTGGGCACTACCGTGTTCTTTGCTGTGTTGATCGTGGTGTTTAATTTGTTATCGGATCTGTTGGCGGCGTGGCTCAATCCCCGCTTGCGCGCCGAACTGCGTGGTGGTCGATGACTACCGCCAGCGACATTGCCGTATTCGAAAAAGGCACGTCACTATGGCATGACGCGTGGATTCGTCTGCGCAAGAACAAGCTGGCGGTGATCGGCGGCTTCATTCTGCTAGTCGTCACACTGCTGTGTGTACTGGCGCCGTTGGTTTCACCGTATGGCTATGAACAACAGAATCTGGTGCTGGGTGCAGCGGCGCCTTCGATGCAACACTGGCTGGGCACGGATGTATTCGGTCGCGATCTGCTGACACGCATTCTGTATGGTGGGCGCATTTCCTTGATGGTGGGGTTGCTGGCCACCGGCGTGGCGCTGGTGATCGGCGTGACCTGGGGCGCGGTGGCGGGTTATGCCGGCGGCAAAGTCGATGCCTTCATGATGCGTTTCGTCGACATTGTGTATGCACTACCGTTCATGATTTTCGTGGTGCTATTAATGGTCGTGTTTGGCCGCAACTTGCTGTTGCTGTTCTTTGTCATCGGTGCGGTCGAGTGGCTGACCATGGCGCGCATCGTGCGCGGCCAGGTACAAACCCTAAAGCAGCAGGAGTTCATCGAAGCCGCCGTGTCGCTGGGCTTGGCGCGCTGGACCATCATCCGCCGGCATCTCATCCCGAACGCCATTGGTCCGGTGATTGTGTACACCACGCTGACCATTCCGTCGGTGATGCTGCTCGAAGCCTTCATTTCATTTTTAGGCCTCGGCATTCAACCGCCGCAATCCTCGTGGGGCTCGCTGATTTCCGACGGTGTAGAAACGATGGAGGAGTATCCCTGGCTGCTGATTTATCCCGGCTTGACCTTAAGTCTGACGTTGTTCTCGCTGAACTTTCTCGGCGATGGCCTGCGCGATGCACTTGATGTGCGCAGCTCCAAGGATTAATCATGGCGTTGCTCGAAGTAAACAATTTGAGTGTCAGCTTTCACACTCGCAATGGCGTGATAAAAGCGGTTGAAGATGTGAGCTTTAGCATCGAGCAAGGGCAGACGCTCGGCATTGTCGGCGAATCCGGTTCGGGGAAATCCGTTTGTTGTTATTCATTGCTGGGGTTGATTCCGCGTCCGCCAGGGCGTATCGAATCTGGCCGCGCGTTATTTGACGGCCGCGACTTACTGCAATGTTCGGAAGCCGAATTACGCGCGGTGCGCGGCGATGAAGTTGCGATGATTTTTCAGGACCCGATGACCAGCCTGAACCCCTACCTCACGGTGGGCGAGCAAATGATCGAACCGCTGTTGTATCACCGCAATCAAAGCCGCAGCCAG
>JANMSB010000323.1:0-2137 GCA_031388915.1 Pseudomonadota bacterium
GGCAACACGCTCAACGAAACAATCGCAGTCCGTCCACGCCCAATGACCAAGTTCGAATGCCGACGACCAACGCAAAGATCATGGCCGCCAGCGGCACCGCGAAAACCGCAATGTCGCCAAAGGTAGCGTGCAGCCAGGGCATTGCCAACGCCACTGCCATGCCGGATACAAAGGCCGCACCAATCAAGGTGCCCAGGGTGCGCCATCGCAAACGCACATAACCCTGCCGTAATTCCGCCAACTGTGCCTGATACTCGCGTTCAAGTATGGCCCGCTGCTCTGCCGGCACCATCGTTGAACTGCGGCGGATTGCCGCATTCAAGCGAGTGTGAAAATCCAGCGGCAGGGTCGGCGCAGGTAAAGTGCGTTTCAGCACTCCATCCAACGCCTGCGCCAAGGACGAATCCATTACGGGCTCATCATTATTCATGTTGCGCTCTCCAACCAGAACCCAAGATCGGCCATACCCAGTTGTTGCAGTTGCGCCATCAGCAGCCCTCGGGCGCGAAACAAGGTGGTTTTCACCGTGCCCTCCGGTATGCCCAACATTGCTGCCACTTCGACAACACTGCATTCCTCGTAATAAAACAGCGTAAGTACGCGTCGATATCGTTCCGGCAATCCGTCGACCAGTTCACGTAGCAAGACGAGATGATCCTCAGGTTCGACTGCGCCGGTAGTACCCTGCATCGCCTCGGCGGCTTGTTCCGCAACCGGGTCGGCCAATGAATCCATATCGCGTCGGCGTTCGATGGCCGTGAAGCAGCGATTGCGCGTAATGGTGTACATCCACGTCGACAAAGCGGCCCGGCCATCGAAAGTCGGCAGGGCCTTCCAGATACGCAGCAAGCTTTCCTGCGCGGCATCTTCGGCCGCGGACGGGTCACGCAGTAGCGAGCAACACAGGCGGTAGATCTTGCCGTCGTAGCGATTGACTAACAGCTCAAACGCCTGCTGCGGCGCGCCTTGCTGCAGACATTCAACAATATCGCTGTCTCGTTCGCTGGCCTCGCCCGCCGCTGACACTTGCACTGACGACCTCCGTTACCCATCCCTTATACCCGGCATCGGCGTAGTGGGTTTCATGAAACCTTCAGACAGGTTGCCGGGTATCAATGCTGTCCAATCAATTTTTCACGAGGATTACGCACATGGATCGACATACATTAGCGATGTTTATTCCCATCGTCGCTATCGTCATGGGGATAGGCATTGGCATGCTCGCGCTATGGATTGACTACCAGAAAAAACGTCATATCTTCGAGCTGCACCACAAAGAGCGCATGGCAGCCATTGAGAAAGGCATAGAAGTACCGGCATTGCCCGCGGAGCTATTTCAAAGTACGCGTCGAGTTCGAACGCCCTCTGATTATTTGCGTCGGGGAATCATCTTCCTGCTGATTGGCATAACGGTCACTGCTCAAAAGTACTTTCAGACTGGCCTACCGCGTCTGTGGGGCTTGATTTTCTGTGCATTAGGCATCGCCTACTTGTTGTTCTATTGGCTGGAGGGACGCAAACAGAAGTTGGGTCAGCAATAGGGCCGCTGCGTTAAATGAACACGGTTAGTGACCCGGCTTTAAACTACATCCGATGGAAGCAAGACACTTCGACTCCGCTCAGTGACCGGAGGTGTATTCCGGTCGCTGAGCGGCTTGTACTGAGCGGCTTGTACTGAGCGGAGTCGAAGTGAGTCGAAGCGCTCCGATTGGTAGACCCACTTAGAAGCCGGGTTACTAACGAGGTCGTATCTCAAATGGCTGACCAACTCACCTATCACGGTAAGTCAGTCGAACCCATCAAGTAACGATCACACTCGCGCGCCGCGCCGCGGCCTTCATTGATGGCCCACACCACCAAGCTCTGACCACGCCGGCAATCGCCCGCCGTGAACACGCCCTTCAAGCTGGTGTTGAACTGCCCATGTTCAGCCTTGATGTTGCTGCGTGGATCGGTTGCAACTTTTAATGCCTGAACCAGCGGTTGTTCGGGACCGAGGAAGCCCATGGCCAGCAACACCAGTTGTGCTGGACGAGTTTGTTCGGTGCCGGCCTGTTCAACGGGGATGAACTGACCCTTGTCGTTCTTTTCCCATTTGATTTGTACCGTGATTAATTCTTTGATAACACCATTGGCG
>JANMSB010000326.1:0-4141 GCA_031388915.1 Pseudomonadota bacterium
CAGGGCTGGATGTTTGCAGCCGGTGTCATGCTGATCGATATCGGCAAGGGCTGGGTGGCAGTGGCGCTATTGCCATGGTTGTCTATCCCGGGTTTAAGCGCCGACAGCATCGACGTTAACTGGATGAAAGTGGGTTGCGCCATGGCAGTGGTGTTCGGTCACGTGTATCCGCTGTGGTTTGGGTTTCGCGGCGGCAAGGGCGCGGCCACGCTGGTGGGCGCGGTGGCGGGGCTGGCACTGGCAGCGGTGCCGTATGTGTTGGTGGTATGGCTGCTGGTGTTGATACTGACCGGCTATGTCGGCTTGAGCACCATGCTGGCGACGTTGAGTTTTAATCTGTGGGTCGTGTGGAGCGGCGCTGTCCCACGCGATGCCTTGTTGTTATTCGGTATGTCGATGAGCGTGTTCGTCATCTACACCCATCGCAGCAACATTCAGCGCATGCGCGCCGGTAACGAAAACCGCGCCCGCAAGTTGTGGCTGTTTAAGCATCGAACATGAACGCCAAGCCGGACGTCGACACCCCACGCCGCGAGCAGCTAGTGAAACTGCTGGCCGACGGTTCGTTTCATTCCGGCGAACGTCTAGCCGCACAACTGAGCATCACGCGCGCCGCAGTGTGGAAAGCCATTCAAGCGCTGCGCGAGATGGGCGTGGATATCGAGTCGCAGCATCAAGGTTATCGTTTGCCGCATGCGGTTGATATGTACGATGCCGAGCGCATTGGCACCGGTTTGTCGCTCCATCGCATCGACGTGTTGTTTACAGTGGACTCCACCAATCGCTATCTGACCGACCACCCCGCTACTCATGCGGGTCAAGCGGTGTTGTGTCTGGCCGAGTTGCAGCAGTCGGGTAGAGGTCGGCGCGGCCGTCAATGGTTAGCGCCGTTTGGTTCCGGCATTTGTATGTCGTTGGGCTGGCTGTTCGACAGCATGCCGCCGACATTTTCCGCATTGAGCTTGGCGGTGGGTGTGGCGTTAACCCGCGCCTTGCGCGAATTGGGCGCACACGAAGTCGGTTTGAAATGGCCCAATGATGTGCTGTGGCGCGGCCGCAAGCTGGCCGGCGTGTTGATTGAAATGCGCGGCGAGCCCGATGGTCCGGCACATGTGATCATCGGCATTGGCGTGAATGTGCACTTGCCGGAGTCCAGCCGCCAAACATTGGCGGAACAACAAGCCGTGGTCACAGACTTACAGGAAATGTTAGGTGAGCAGTGCCCGGGGCGTAATGCGTTGGTGACGGCATTCGCAGCTCATCTATTAGAGGTGTTGCAGCGCTTCGCGCGCGAAGGTTTTGCGCCGTTCATCGAAGAATGGCAGCGTTACGATGTGCTGCGCGATGCGTCGGTGCGTGTATTGCAGGGCGAGCGCACGCTGGAAGGGGTTGCCCGTGGCGTGACCAATGACGGTAGTTTGTTGGTCGAGACCCGCGATGGCTTACAAAGCTTTGTTTCTGGTGAGGTTAGCCTACGAGCAGGGCAGCAATGACACGTTTACTCCTCGACATCGGCAACACACGCATAAAATGGGCAGTGCAGACCGACCAAGGTTTGGACGAGCAGCAAGCCATCGCCCATGCCGGATTGAGCGTGGCGCAACTCGGCACACAGGTGTTCGCACCCAGCGGACAGGTGTCGCAAGTAGTGGTGTCGAATGTGGCAGGCATTGCGATGGCCGAACAAGTGCGCCAGGCGGCGCGCGATTGTTGGCAACTGGAACCGCAGTTTGTCGCAGCAACCGCCAGTGCATCTGTGAACGGACGAGTGCTGCGCAATGCCTATGCCGAGCCCGGCAAACTCGGTTCGGATCGCTGGCTGGCTATGTTGGGCGCGTTGGCGATGCAACCCAGCGCTGCGCTGGTAGTGTCCATCGGCACCGCCATGACGCTCGATGCCGTCACCGCCGATGTTGCCACCGGCGAGTGCCGGCATCTGGGCGGCATGATTGTGCCGGGTCCCGATTTAATGGTGAGCAGCTTGCTGCACAACACCAGCGATATTGCAGCGCGTGCGCGGCAAGGCGAGCAGGGCGAGACTTTTTTTGCCGACAACACGCTGGGTTGTGTGTATCAAGGTTCGTTGCAAGCCACGGTCGCCTTGATTACAGCGGCGTACGCGCGGTTGCGAACACGGGCCAGTGATGCCCGCTTGTTGCTCACCGGCGGCGCTGCACCACGTGTGCAAGCGAGCCTGGCCTTGCCGGTGCAACTAGTGCCCGATTTGGTGCTGCAAGGGTTGGCGACGGTGAATTAGCAATGTTTTACGACACTTACACGCTGCAACGAGTCGGCTATGATCCATGCGGGACGTCATTAGTTGTGTTTGTTAGGGAAGGTCTGATTAACTCTGTCATATCGACCGAAGGGAGAAATCTTTCCTGGCTCAGCGTGTGCAACGTCAAGCACCTGAAGGATTTCTCCCTTCGGTCGAAATGACAGAAAGGAATTAAACAGAGATTCCTTAGGGAAATTTTCATGGCACTTCGAAACATCGGTATAACGGCAGCCTTGGCCATGGGCACTCTGCTGTCGCCTGCCGCTTGGGCAGCAGATGCTGCCGCCGGCAAAGCGTTGGCTCAAGCCAAGTGCGCTGCGTGTCACGAGCCGGCCGACTGGCAGGGTGAAACTGCCGCGAATTTGCAATCGCTGATCCGCGACGTGGTTACCGGCAAAGTAAAACACAGCAAAACCAAGGTCGAACTCAGCGAAGCTGAAGCCGCCAATGTCGTGGCCTATTGGTTAACCGGCAAGAAGTAGAACAATAAAGTCATGCGCGCGTTTGCTCTGCTGTTGATCCTGGCCAATGTTTGCTATTTCTTCTGGACGCACTACATCGACGTGCCGGAACTCGCGCCGCGTGCGACCAGTCAACCCGCGAGTAACCGCCCACCGCAATTGCGACTGGCCAGGGAACGTGAGCCCGACGCCGAGGCGAGTGCGGCTCAACAAGCTGCGAATGAACTCAGTTGCATCAGCGTGGGGCCGTTCGGCTCCGCTGAAGAGCTACAACAACTTGGCAAACGTCTGCTGGATGCCGGCTTTGCCGCCACGCCGCGCAGCGAATCGGGTGAAATTTTCGCCGGCTATTGGGTCAGCCTGCAGGGCTTGGCTACCCGTGCCGATGCCGAACAAACGTTGATGCGTTTACGCGCAGCGGGCGTCACCGATGCCTACGTCATGCCCGACGACCGTTCAGCCGAGGGCTCGCCCAACGTGCTATCGCTGGGTCTGTTCTCCGAGCAATCACGCGCCGAAGCACGCCGCGAGGCCATCGCCAAACTCGGTTTCGAGCCGCGGCTGCAAACCCGCACCCGTCACGGCGACACCCACTGGCTGGATGTGACGCTGCAAGAGCCCGGGCAACTGATCGACCCTGCGTTGTTGCAGCCGGAGTCGGGCGGCATCGTGCGGTTGGAAACCAGGGCGTGCCCCGAAACCGCGGCTCAAGCTACGAGTGCTTCCTCCAGCTCCAGCGCCCAGAGTGCTGCATCCAGCAGCAAATCGTCGCGGTGATGTTGACGACATGCGGTGGGTTTTTGCCCCCACCCTAACCCTCCCCCGCCGAGCAGGGGAGGGAACAGTCATGACACTGATTGCTGATTACTCTCATCCCCTCCCTCGCTAGCGGGGGAGGGTTAGGGTGGGGGCATTCCGCCATCCGGCACCCACGCCCCAAGACATTCAAGCGTGAATTCGCCCCCCCGACCCGCTACAATCCCGGCCCGCGTCCGTGGGCCAGATAAGTCGCTCGAAATAAGTTCTTAGGTTGCCGGCTTAGCACAGTGGTAGTGCACCTGATTTGTAATCAGGGGGTCGGGGGTTCAAATCCCTCAGCCGGCACCATTCTTACAGCGTCGCTCAACTGCGTTCTGCTGACGCAATAATTCCTGCAAATATTCTGATACGACGGCGCAATCACTCAATCGGTCCGTCCGTATGCCGCGCCTTCGCAAGGAAGCGCCACGCTGAAACGCCTAGAGTAAACGCATCTACCCACCCGGAGCAGCTGCGATGCGTATTGGCGTACCTAAAGAAATCAAAATTCATGAATATCGCGTGGGCCTGACGCCTGCCGGTGCGCGCGAGTTGTGTCAAAGCGGACATACGGTGGTCGTGGAAACTAATGCCGGTGCGGGTA
>JANMSB010000338.1:0-2052 GCA_031388915.1 Pseudomonadota bacterium
CCACATACTCGGTAAGGAAGGCCTGATTGGTGGCGCCGCGTCGGAACTGCTCGTTGAGCCGGTCGCGAAACAGCGGCGCGACAATGAAGCTCATGCCGCTGACCAATAGCAAAATACCCAGCACCAGCAGCGTGAGCGGCACGCTGTACCTGAACATGATGGCAACGAAGATGAGCAGAAACGGTAAGTCGAGCGCCACGGTTACCGCCGCCGAGGCGATGAACTCGCGAATGGTTTCGATGCCTTGCAAGCGCGCTGAAATAACGCCCGTGGGCCGATGCTGGAAGTACAGCAACGGCAAGCGAAACAACTTGTCGAACACCTGCGAAGCCAGAATGGCGTCGATGCGTTGGCCGGTGTGCAAGATCAGGTACTGCCGCACCCACGACAGGCCGCTGTTGAACAGCAGGAACACCGCCATGGCGATACCCAAAGTAATCAAGGTGCTTTTGGTTTGGTGGACCACCACCTTGTCGATGATCACCTGGGTAAACAAAGGCAGCGCCAAGCCCATCAGCTGCAACACCAGCGAAGCGGTGAGCACGTCGCGCCATACAGTTTTGTGCTTGAGCAGCTCCGGCACGAACCAGTGCAGACCGAAACGCGCTTGGCGATGTTCGATGCCATCGGGGTCGATGGCTTCTGCCTGTTTGGGGGTGAGCGACAGCGCTGTGCCGAGATAACGGGCTTTGAGTTCAGCCAGTTCAAGCGCCACGGGCGCGGTCATGCCGTGCTCGATGAGTACGACGCGGGTTTCGTCGGCGTTGAGGATCAGAGCCCAGATGGACTTCGGCAACTCGGGCTGATCAGGCAGACACCTCGACTCCGCTCGGTGACCGGAAGCAAGGTTCGCATCGCTGACTCGACCACCTTCCGGTGGCTGAGCGGAGTCGAAGCCCGACCTCATGCACACCGCCAGTGGCAGCTTCCAGCTCAGGGCGGTTTCAAGGCCACATTGCCGCTGTTCGAACGACAGTTCCAGCTCATTCGCTGCTTCGGCCAAGGCAGAAGTAGTAATCGGTGGTGGATACCGCTGCGCAAATAGCGCCGGATCAAATGAGAGACGATGGAGTGTGCAGAAAGAAGAAAGCAGCCAAAGCGCGTCGTCCTGTGACAAATCCTTTTTCATTCAGCGTCCTGCAAATTGTGTGTTGTTGCTTTTAGGCCTAATTCCCTAGCATGCGGGCGCAGCATCCTCGATTTATTGTTACCGAGTCAAGCGCGTCACATCAAATAGTTCATGCAAACATTCGGGTGATTGAACACACCCAGTTATAGCACTGGTGAAAATTGCCGACGTGGCTTCGGCATTCACGCAGGCGCTAGCAGCGGCGCAAAAGTAATCGGCGCAGTCTGCGCTTCGCCGAAACTCACTACTTCGGTGGCGTCGGCATCGGCCAACACGGCGCGCAGTAATTTGTTGTTTAGTCCATGACCGGACTTGAAGCCGGTGAACTCACCGAGCACCGGGCCGCCAATCAAGTACAAGTCACCGATGGCGTCGAGAATTTTATGTTTCACGAACTCGTCTTCGTAGCGCAGGCCATCTTCATTCAGGATGCGGTAGTCATCGAGCACGATGGCATTCTCCAACGTGCCGCCCAGAGCCAGATTGCGCGAGCGTAGAAATTCCAGGTCTTTGACAAAACCAAAGGTGCGTGCACGGCTGATCTCTTTCAAGAATGCTGTAGTGGAAAACTCCATCACACCAGTTTGTGCGCGCTTCTTGAATACCGGATGATCAAATTCAATTTCAATGTTGAGCTTGAAGCCATCAAAGGGTTTGAACTCGGCCCACTTGTCGCCTTCGGTCACGCGCATGGTCTTGCGAATACGCACAAACTTCTTGGCTGCGTTTTGTTCTTCGACACCCGCCGCTTGCAACAGGAACACGAACGGCGCGGCGCTGCCATCCATGATGGGCACTTCGGCGGCGGACAAATCTACATAGCAATTGTCGATGCCCAATCCGGCAATGGCCGACAGCAAGTGTTCGACGGTGGAAACTTTGGCGGCGCCTTTGACAATGCTGGTGCCAAACGCGGTTTCGCC
>JANMSB010000365.1:0-5387 GCA_031388915.1 Pseudomonadota bacterium
CTTGCCGTACTTCACCAGTTGATCCATGACGCTCTTGGCCATGTTGGAGGGAATGGCAAAGCCGATGCCGATGTTGCCGCCGCTACTGGACAGAATGGCGGAATTGATGCCCACCAAATGCCCGTTCAAATCGAGTAGCGCGCCGCCGGAGTTGCCGGGATTGATGGCGGCGTCGGTTTGGATGAAGTCTTCATAACCATCGCGGCTGATGCCGGGCGCGCGACCCAGCGCGCTGATGATGCCGGAGGTCACGGTATGTTCCTGGCCAAAGGGGTTGCCGATGGCAATCACGAAGTCACCCACCTGCACTTTGCTGGAATCGGCAATGGCGACGGCGGTGAGATTGCTGGCCTTCACTTGTAACACCGCGATGTCCGAGTTGGGGTCAGTACCTTTGACCGTGGCTTTCAGCTCGCGGTTGTCGAGCAGCGTGACGGTGATTTCCTTGGCGTTCTCCACCACGTGCGCGTTGGTGATGATGTAGCCGCTGGCGGCATCGACAATCACGCCCGACCCGGCCGCTTGGGTTTCGCGTTCCTGTTGCTGTTCCGGGACGTTAAAAAAGCGGCGGAAGAACGGATCCTGCATCAGCGGGTTGGTTTGCTGCTGTACCGTGCCCTTGACCGAAATCCCCACCACCGCTGGCGAAGTGCGTTTAACGATGGGCGCCAGTGACGGCAGAGGAGCGTCGCCGACTCTGGCGGGCAGTTGCGCCATGGCTGCATTGGAGGCCAGCAGCAGGCTGGCGACCACACCAATAAATTGGCCGACAAAGCGTGCAATACCGTGTGTCATGACAGGCGAACCTCAGTAATTTCAGACAGAAATCGAAAAATCGACAGGGAGTGCCGCGATTCTAGCCATGCCACGGCCGGTGATTGGCGGCGTTACAGACATTTAATTGATCGCACGCCCAGGCCGCTGCCCGACCGGGCTTGGCGCCCCTGTGTATGAGTCTGTGCAGCGCCTGTGGATAAGCAGTGAACGAGGTGTGTGCAACATGTGTGGGGTAACACAATATATTGTGTCTGCCGTAGCTGAAAATATCTGTCAAGTTAGAACATTTTTGGCTAGCTAATTCTGCGAGATGTTTTTTATATGGCTGATTATTAAGCCTTAATATGATCAATTCTTGCCCTGGTTCTGCCCTTGACGCAGTTAACAGTACGGGAATAGTCTTGCCACCTGACACAACATCTTGTGTGTGGGACCGGCGCCAAATAACGAATCAAAATGGCGTCGCACCAACAAGAGAAGTCAGGGGAGCGTGCCCATGGTGATTGCACATGGAGCACGCGGTATCGATAACAAGGCTGGTGTTTTGCCCGGAGCGAAGCACCAGCCTTGAACCCTCGCTTGAGAATTCACTCGGAACGAATACATGACCAAAACCGCCATTAAGCTGGAGCCTATGGACGTTAATACCATTCCGTTCCAGGAAGCCTCGCTGGACATCTGGGACAAGAAATACCGCCTGACGGCGAAGGACGGCTCGGCCGTCGATCAATCCATGGACGACACCTATCGCCGCGTAGCGCGCGCGCTGGCCGATGTCGAATCTCCGGAAGCGCGCGACCACTGGTACGAACAATTTGTCTGGGCGTTGCGCAAGGGCAGCATCCCCGCCGGCCGCATCATGTCCAACGCCGGTTCGTTGGCACACAAGCCCGCCACCTCCACTATCAATTGCACCGTGTCCGGCACCATTTTGGATTCCATGGATGACATCCTGAACAAAGTGCACGAAGCGGGTTTAACGCTGAAGGCCGGCTGCGGCATTGGTTATGAGTTCTCCACGCTGCGGCCCAAGGGCGCGTATGTGTCGGGCGCCGGCGCGCACACCTCCGGCCCGCTGTCGTTCATGGATATTTTTAACGCCATGTGTTTCACCGTGTCCTCGGCCGGCGGTCGCCGCGGCGCGCAGATGGGGACGTTTGATGTCTCGCATCCTGATGTCAAAGAGTTCATCCGCGCCAAGCGCGAGGATGGCCGTCTGCGTCAATTCAACCTGAGCCTGCTGATCACCGATGAGTTCATGCAGGCAGTGCATGACAATGCCGACTGGCCGTTGGTATTTCCAGTCAACATCAAGGAAAAGGACGAAGTAGCGCTCGACGATCCCAAGCAGGTGATCTGGCGGGAATGGCCGGTCAAGGAAAACTACGTCCACCGTGACGATGGCCTGGTGGCGTGCAAGATCTACAGCCACATCCATGCCCGGCACCTGTGGGACATGATCATGGTGTCCACTTATGATTTTGCCGAGCCCGGCTTTATCCTGATCGACCGCGTCAATGAAATGAACAACAACTGGTGGTGCGAGCACATCCGCGCCACCAATCCCTGCGGAGAACAACCGCTTCCGCCGTACGGATCCTGCCTGCTCGGCTCGGTGAACCTGACCAAGTTCGTGCGCGACCCGTTCACCCCCAAGGCGCGTTTCGATTGGGAGGAGTACCGCGAAGTAGTGCGCGTGTTCACCCGTATGCTGGACAACGTGGTGGAGGTCAATGGCCTGCCACTGCCGCAACAGCGAATGGAGATCACCAACAAGCGCCGTCACGGCATGGGTTATCTGGGTCTGGGTTCGACGCTGGCGATGCTGCGCATGCAGTACGGCACGGCCGAGTCCTGCAAGTTCACCGAGGAAGCCTCGCGTGAGATGGCGCTGGCCGGCTGGCAAGTGGCGTTATCGCTGGCCGAAGAAAAAGGCCCGGCGCCGATCATGCTCGAGGAGTTCAGCGTCACTGCGGAAATGCTGCGCAAGCGACCGGAAATGGTGCGCGATGGCTACCAGTTGGGCGACAGCATTCAGGGCAGGGTGCTGCATGCCAAGTATTCCCGCTACATGCAGCGTGTGGCCGAAGTCGCTCCGGAGCTGGTCGACAAACTCGCCGAGGTCGGCGCGCGCTTCACCCATCACAGCTCGATCGCGCCCACCGGCACCATCTCGCTGAGCCTCGCCAACAATGCCTCCAACGGCATCGAGCCGAGCTTTGCCCACCACTACAGCCGCAACGTCATCCGCGAGGGTCGCAAGACCAAGGAAAAAGTCGAGGTCTACAGTTTCGAGCTGCTGGCCTACCGCAGTTTGATCAATGCCAAGGCGATGCCGTATTCCGACAAGGAAGACGAGAAGCTTCCCGACTACTTCATTGCCGCCGATGAGATCACGCCCAAGGCGCATGTCGACATCCAGGCCGCCGCACAGAAGTGGGTGGATTCCTCAATCTCCAAGACGGCGAATGTCCCCACCGATTACAAGTACGAGGACTTCAAAGACATCTACACTTATGCGCATGCCCAGGGGCTGAAGGGATGTACCACCTTCCGTTTCAACCCGGCTGCGTTCCAGGGTGTCCTGGTCAAGGAATCCGATCTGGAAAACACCATCTATCGATTCGAACTCGAAGACGGCAGCGTGGTCGAGGCCCGTGGCAACGAAGAAATCGAATACGACGGCGAGCTGCACTCCGCCGCCAACCTGTTCGACGCCCTCAAGGAAGGCTACTACGGCAAGTTCTAGTGCAGCGGGTGGCCTTGCAACAAATCCTCGGGTGGTCTTGCAACCAACCAAACAGATGAAACCGCGTCTTTCCCCGTCAGTACTTGTTGCCGCTGATTGCCGCAGTGCCCGCACGTCTGCGCGTTTGCGCCGGTCTTGGCGAAGCGCCGAACGCAGTACGCTGGCCACTGTCCTGGTTCAATCCCAACACAGGCCCGAGGCGGGTTTAGCGAGCGGCCGAGCAGCACTGCGGCCGCGCCGCTGCGCCTTGGCGAACCTTCTGCAGCAAGGCTGCAAGCGTCGCGGTTGGCAGCATTCATCGCTTCGCGGTCGGCGCGTGTCGCAGCCATCGCAGCCACGGCGCCATCGCATGCAGCGGTCCATCGCAGAATCGATCGTCGATATTTTCCGTTCAGCGCCATCACGATTGAAACTGGTTTCTGTCCGATCGCGCAACCGCGCTGCGTTTTATTCATGGGTTCATTGCGCAGTTGACCGCGAATAGTTGCAACAGATCATTGCAACTGAGCGCACATCGCGTGATGATCCGCAACAGGATTATTTCGTCGCGGTAATCGCGTTCGAAAAAAGGTGTGCAATGGAATGTGCATTCTGATCGCGGGCTGGTCGTCCGCGGTTTCCACCAGGATGTTTGAGGCAACTTGAGCATCAACGCCAAAGCGGTTCGGATGCCGACGCGGCAAAGGCAACATCCAAATCACAACTGAAGCAGCCGGAGTACCCATGAGTACCGATAGCAACAACCCAGGTATGTTCAATACCCTGTCCGAGAAGGTCTCTGACGCAGGCGCCGCCGTGGCCGACAAGGCCAGCGAAGTCGTCGCAAGCGCCAGAAAGGTCGTCGCCAAAGCCAGAAAGGCCGTCGCCAAGAAAGCCAACTCAGCCAAGAAGGCCGTAGTCAAGGCAGCGGGTCAAGCCAAGGCCGCCGCCACCAAGGCAGTGAAGAAAGCGACACCGAAAAAAGCAGCCAAGAAAGCCGCAAAGAAAGCAGCTCCGAAGAAAGCCGCTAAGAAGGCAGCTCCGAAGAAAGCCGCCAAGAAAGCCGCACCGAAAAAGGCAGCAAAGAAGGTAGCGAAGAAGGCCGCCCCCAAGAAGGCCGCCAAGAAAGCCGCACCGAAGAAAGCTGCAGCAAAGAAAGTAGCGAAGAAGGCCGCACCGAAGAAAGCAGCAAAGAAGGCAGCCCCCAAGAAGGTCGCCAAGAAAGCTGCACCAAAGAAAGCCGCCAAGAAAGCTGCGAAGAAGAAATAAGCCTGCTGGGTAGCGTATTCGCTGCCCACAAGCCCAATGAGACATCGTTGGGCGTCGCATTCCGACGCCCCTTTGTCGACTGCCGTTGTAATGGCGGGTCTTGACCCGCTTGCTGCTGCTTTCTCTGCATTTTTTACCGCTGTCGCAATCGGCACAATAGATGGATGACCCAAACGCGTCGCAGTCTCGATCTGCAAGTCTGGTTTAATCAACATCGCACAAGCGCTTCAAGCCACGCCTTCTCCTGCAAGCAATGCCGCTGAACCCGTAACGCGCCTGAACAAGAATTGCATCTGAACAACAAACGCATCTGAACCAGCAACGCGCCAGGCCAATGTTTTCTCGCCTCACCCCATGTACCCAACGCGACGCACGCCGCCGCGGTCACCGCGATCAGCAGACATCATGACCATCAAAATCGGCAAAAAAATCAAGGGCTATAGCGTCCAGAAACCCGAAGACCGGGCCAAAGCCGAGGCTGCGCAGAGCGCGCCCATCACCGCTCCATCGCCGCAGCTCGACGCGCGAGCAGAATTGCCGCGCATGGGCGAAGTCATTCGCATGTCCGAGGCCATCGAGCGTCCCGATGTGCTGATCGGCAGCACCTACAAAA
>JANMSB010000464.1:0-18428 GCA_031388915.1 Pseudomonadota bacterium
GGGAAGTTATGAATCGGTCTGTCGCTTGGTCGAGGCCGACGTTGGTATCTGCGTGATGCAGGAATCTTCAGCCAATCGAAATGCCCGTCATATGGCGCTTAAAGTTATTCATCTCAGCGACGATTGGGCAGAAGCCACCATGCAGATTTGCGCTCGCAGTTTCGAACAACTACCCCGATTCGGTCGCGAGCTTGTCGAGATGATGTCTGAGGACTTTCGCCATTCGAATGGCTCCGACAGGCTGCCCAGCCTAGTCGCGCATCCATAGTGACAGGGAACGCTCCATACCCATTGGCAAGTGAGCAGACGGAGCAGCATGTCATCCACCAGCAGCGCAGCACCCTCCACCAACGCTGCGCACCACAAGATGATGTTCATCGCCCGTAGTGCCTGAAATCGACTGTCCCCTCAATTCACCCATGCTGCAACAGCATTGTGCCGATCTGGATCGTGACTACAAGACTATAGAAAAAACCATCCTCACAACTTACAGCAGCGATAGGAATGCGTTTCTCGCGCAACTGGACGCATACGCAAACATGGGTGTGGATACTGTCATTTTCAGTCTGCGCGATGCGAGCAATCAGCAGGCATACGAAGTTATTGCAAAGGATCTGATGCCGCATTCGGCGCAGCTCCCTACGGCGGACGATAGGCTGTGAGTTAAGAAAGAAATTCATACGCCTTGCGTGTTGCGGATAGCGGTGAACCCGCAGGAGCGAACCCATCTCCCCATCGGGCTTCCGAAGCATCCTGTTCGTCCATCCGAAAAAATTTCACCACTAGCGAGACGGGCAGACACATAGGTCTGCCCCTACACACGCAATTAAGCCTTTTGCAGTTTTGTAGCAGCGGCTTCGTAGTTGGCCAGCTTGTTCAAGAAATTGTCGGTGAAGTCAGGACGACGATTGCGGAAGTCCACGTAGTAAGCGTGTTCCCACACATCCAGCACCATCAACACCTTGCCTTCGCCGGTGGCCAGCGGCGTGCCGGCATTCGAGGTCTTGGTGACTTTCAACTTACCGTCGTTGCCCAACACCAACCACGCCCAGCCGGAACCGAATTGACCGAGCGCAGCCGCTTTGAAGGTTTCTTTGAATTTGTCGACGCCACCGAAATCTTCAACCAGCTTCTTCTCGAGCGAGCCTGGAATACCGCCACCACTAGGCGACAGCGATTCCCAGAATACATTGTGGTTCCACACTTGGCCGGCGTTGTTGAACACACCGACGAGATCATCCTTGCCGTAGGAGAGCTTCACCAGCTCTTCCAGCGACTTGCCTTTGAGCGCGTCATTCTTTTCCACCAGACCGTTCAAATTGACCACATAAGTGTTGTGATGCTTGCCGTGGTGTAACTCCACGGTCTCCTGGCACATGCCCTTGTCGGCAAGCGCGTTAACCGCAAACGGTAACGATGGCAATGAAAAACTCATGATAACTATCCTATGACTGAAATAAGCCGCATACGCCATGGCGGGCGCTCTGGGCAAGTGAGGAATGAAAACGCACTGAATTGATACGCAGCGACGAATGCAGCCACCACGATTAGTGCAATGACGGCGCAGTAAGGACTGTCGCGGCGATTCAGCAACGCTGTGTGCAAATTACCAGTGTGTGACTGCAAGAAACAATAACAAATCGGAATCAGCCACCCGCATCGGCTATAAGCCTCAGCCGTTGTAGGTGTTGACAAAGTAATCTGTCAGCCGTATCCGACAGACGTGTGTCACGGTCCAATCACTTGGTAGCCCTTGGCGCGAAACTGCTCAAGCACACCATTCGGCATGATGAGTTCGCGAATAGGACGCAGCACTAAACTACTTGCGTGACGCTGCAGCGCCGCGTCTGCGGCGGCAAACCAATCCTGTTCCGCCGTCGCCGCCAGTTCTTTCACACGCGGCACACTGGTAATGACATCCCAACATGCCGCGCGATTCTCCGAATCCACCATGACACGCAGCGCGGCAACATCGCCTAACGCCCAGGCATTAGCGCGCTCGCGCAACACCGCGAGATCGGACTCCAGACGGGCCACGGTTGCAGCCAGACAGCGAATCTCGGCATTGGTATCGAGAGCGCCCAACGAATCCAGCAATTCGCGTGGCTTGGTGACCGTCAACTCGACCCGCTGCGGCTTGATGCCATGTTGTTTGGCAAGCTTTTCCACTTGCCGCGACACCACACGCCGCGAACCCAGACCAATTTCCTCGATCGCGGCCCGATACAACTGGGCCGCAGCCAGGATGGGACGCAGATCATCGAGCTTGTCGCGCGGCGCATAGCGTTTCTTCAGCGTGTTGAAACGCGCATATAACTCCGGCGACAGAACATTCTGCAAACGCTTGTTGCGGGGGTTGCGCTGCAAGCTCTCCCAGCGCAGGTACAAACCCAGCTTGGCGAACAATCCGACATCGGCCGATACCTTCAGGTTGTCCAGCAACACTGCCTGTGATTCGGCGATCACGGCGGCGACTTCTTGCGACTGCCACTGCATTTGTTTGGGCAGCGGATCCAGCACGCCCAACACCCACAACACATGCTCGCCGTTGGAAACTTTCCACATGCGTGGGCCGGCGCGCATGCCGGTGACGATGACTTCATCAAGCGGCGCCGATTCCGCGTCCTGCAGGGATTCGTCGGCGTGCGACGTGGCGATAACCGCCAAAGCTAGCAGCGCCATCGACACTACGCGGCGAAGGCAATGCCGCTGCAACCGATGTACTGGGTGATCGTCCATAATAAGGCTTGGTATCGACAGCTAGCTATCTAGAGTTAAGGCACTGGACGTTTAGGAATGATGCGCTCATCGGCTTGTACCTTAAGCACACGCTGCGGCATGGAGACGCCATAGCCTTGCGCGTAATCCACGCCGAGACTGCGCAGCATGTCGATGATCTCCTGGTTCTCGGCGAACTCGGCAATGGTTTTTTTACCGGTGAGATGGCCGATCTCGTTGATCGAGCGCACCATCTCGCGGTCGATCGGATCGTGCAACAGATCTTTAACGAAGCTGCCGTCGATTTTGAGAAAATCCACTGGGAAGTGTTTGAGATAACCGAATGACGATAGACCGGTGCCGAAATCGTCCAGCGCGAAGCGGCAACCCAGTTCCTTCAACGCCTGAATAAATCGATTGGCTTGCGAGAAGCTGGCCACGGCGGCAGTTTCAGTGATCTCGAAGCAAATCTTCGAACCATCAATCCCACTGCGATGAAATTGATCAATCACAAACGGCAGAAACTTATCGTCGCTCAGGCTCTGGCCGGACAAATTGATGGAACACATGGCCAGCTTTTCGCGCTCATCGGCTTCCGACACCAGCCAGCGCAGCGCATTTTCGATCACCCAACGATCGATAGCCGGCGTGATGTTGTAGCGCTCGGCGGCGGAGATGAATTGATCGGGGGCAATGATCTTGCCCTGCTCGTCGCGCATGCGCAGTAACAACTCGTAGTGCAACCCCGGCTCGTTGCGTTGCAGCGGCAAAATCATTTGCCGGAAAATCTCAAAGCGACCTTCTTCCAAGGCATTGTTGATGCGCGCCGCCCATTGCATCTCGCGACGCCGACGCATCAAATCCAGATCGTTTTCCTGAAAACTATAAATGCGATTGCGGCCCGCTTCCTTGGCGGCGGCACAAGCCGCATCCGCGGCGGACAGAATCGCGGCGATATCGTCGTTATCGGCGGTAACCGGCACCACGCCGATACTGGCGCCCATACGGAAGGTGCGCTCCTCCCAATTGAAGCGATAGTTGCGCACCGCTTCGCGCAGCGACTCGGCCATGCGCATGGCCTCATCCATGCTGCAAGCCTCAAGCAAGATGCCAAATTCGTCGCCGCCCAAACGCGACACGGTATCGCGCCAGCGCACTTTGGATTTCAGCAGCGCGCCTACCTGACCGAGCAAGGCATCACCGGCATTGTGACCGCAGTTGTCGTTGACGATCTTGAACTGATCCAGATCCAGATGACAGATCGCATAGGAGGCTTCGCGCGCCCGCGCACTTTTCAACGCATGCGCAAGACGTTGTTCGAACTCGCGGCGATTCACCAAGCCGGTGAGCATGTCGTGGCTGGCGTGATACGACAACTTGCGATTCAGCTCGCGACTTTCGCTGACATCGTGAAACACCAATACGCCACCAGACACCGAACCGGCGCCGTCGCGTATCGGCGAGGCACAACTTTCGATATACAACTCGTTACCGTCGCGGCGAATCAGCAGCGTCGGCCGCACCGACTTGATGGAATGCGCGCGGCGAATCGCCACCGCCAATGGATTCTCCAACGGTTCACACGTTTCTTCATGAAAGCCGCGGAACACCTCATCGATGGAACGCCCCATGGCGTCTTCAATGCGCCAGCCGGTGAGCGACTCGGCTACTGGATTCAGATATTCGACTTGGCTATGTGCATCGGTGGTGATCACGCCATCGCCAATGGACTGCAAAGTGATCTGGGCCGATTCCTTCTCGCGAAACAGCGCCTCTTCGTACAGTTTGTTCTCGGTGATATCCAGCTCCACGCCCACCAGGCGCCTGAGCTTGCCATCGGCATCGGTCAATGCCTTGGCGCGCGCCGCCACCCAGCGCCATTCGCCGCTGCGATGCCGCACGCGATGCGTGCTCTCGAACCAAGCCGTTTGACCGGCCAAGTGTTCACGCAACAATCGCTCGACCGGCTCGTTATCGTCTGGATGCACAAACTTGCGCCAATCCTTGACATCGGACAACTCGTCGTCGCTATAGCCCAGTGTTGCCTTCCAGCGCGGCGACACATACAGCGTGTTGCGTTCGAAATCGAAATCCCATACGCCTTCATGCGCGCTCTGCATGGCTAGATCGTTGCGCAGTTGTAGATAGGCAAATTCATTGCGCATCTGCCAGCGCTCCAATCCGGCGGCGTAGCTGGCCGACAACAGCTTGAGTAACAGATGCACTTCCGCATCCCATCCGGCCCGTGCATGCGTAGCGCAGATGCCGATAAACCCAATCGAACGCCCCTGCACCACCACACCGGCAAGCAATGCCGAGCCGATTCGCAAGCCAGCGAATCGCGCCAGCAATGCGGCGTAACGACCGCCGGCGCTCTCGCGTATCTCCAGCAGGCGTTGCGCATCCAGACGCTCGCACAACGCAGCGCCGGACGGAATGGCTTCGCCGGTCAACACCTCGGGATTGCAGCCGGCATACACGCTGCTCGCCGTTAGCACCTTGCCGATATGCTCGCGGCGCTCGTCAAACAACGCAACAAACACCGCATCGGCTTGTAACAGCTCGCGCATGTTTTGCAAGGCGGCGCGCAGCCCTGTGTCGTTGCCATGTAGATCGGCAATTTGCAGCTCCACCGCCAGCTTGGTGAGCATGGGATCAATACTGGCGTGGATAGGCTGCACTGGCGCACCGGCCAACAAGCGCGACAAATCGACATCTCCGCCCGTCGCAGAAGATTCTTGCGTCATCGCCTCTGTTGTCGATGTATCGGTGAGTTTGCTTGTCATCTCTGCCGTCCGATCTACTCCATCGCAACGGCACACGCGATGACTTGGCTGTAGCATCCTTGTGGACCGGTCACCAACGCGCCCGCTGAAGTCGCATGGCATGGCTTCATCCCGGCGGCGTGTTTGTGTATTCGTTCAAGCCACGCAAGCACCTGGGAATCGGCTGCATTGTTGCATAACAATGATCGCGCAAGCTACTGATCAAACTAGCGCTATGAGTTTGCGAGGGAATACCTGCGGGCGGCGCCCAAACGACCGCGTTGCACACAACCTGGATCGACACCGGCAGTCACTAAGAACCAGGATTCAGCGTTGCCATCTTGCAACGGCTGCAGCGTGCTGTGCGCAAAGCAGCGCTGCCGGGCGGCATCTCTCACCAGCAACACTCGTCCCGGCTGTGCCGCAAACCACGCCGCCGCATCGTCGGCCTCCTGCTCCCATTCGCGCCAGCGCGAATGGCCGAAATTCCACGTAACGCGCCGCGACATCAGCAAATGCTCTTCGCTGTACCCCACCAGTCCGAGTTCGGACACACCGACCGTCATGGCCTCGACGCGCCGCACGAATGCCTCGCTGGAGCGGATGGGGTTCATCACCGGGTTGAGCCACAACCCCACCACCGATAATACGATGAGTAGCGTTCCGATCCAGGCCAGACCCGCATGGCGCACCCGGGTTAGCGTGCATAACAGAGCGACCAGCACGCCAATGCACAATAACGGCCCAGGTGCATCAATGCCGTACAGGCCATGCACCTCAGCCCGCATGTTGGGTGTCAACAAGACATAGCCGCCAACTAGCAAACACACGGCCGCTATCAGCATCGCCAAGCCCAGCAACACACGTCGTACGCCGGCGCGCGACCACACCTGTACCAAGGTCGGCGCCAACGCCAAACACACCGCCGGCAGCGCCGGAAGAATATAGACGCCGCGCTTGCCCGTGCTGAAACTAAAGAACAGCAATACCAACAACGCCCACGCCAGCAACAACACGCTACGCAAATCGCGACCGCGCCAAGCATCGCGCCAGCGCGGCACCGCCCAGGGAATCAAGGCCGAGGCAGGCAACCACAGCGGCGGAATCACATTGATCAGGAAGTACCAGAAGGGTTTTACGTGTATCCATGAGTTGGCATAGCGATGCAGGGTTTGCTGAAACAAAATCTCATCGCGATACGCGGCCAGTGGCGGACTGCTCATCGAGACAATCACCATGGGCGCAAACCACACGCAAATAGCCGCGAGCATGGCCACGGGCCCGAGTGCCCAACGCCAGGCGCTTTGATCAGCTTGTAGCAGCGTCGGTCGCGGCGACCAGTGGGCATCGCGCAACAGAAAATAGGGGATCAACACCAGCAACGGCAAAAAGCCCACACCCTTGGTGATCACGCCGAAGCCTGCCGCCACACAGCCGAGGTAGTACCAACGCCAACTCGGCCCCAACAGTAAATGGCGCAGCAGGCCATACAAGCCCAACACAATCCAAAAGCAAACCGTAGCATCGATCTGCGCCTGCCGGCCCTGCCAGACAAACTGCACCGTACACAGCAACAGCAACCCAGCGGCCAGCCCGGTTTCGCGATTCCATAGGCGACGGCCCAAGTCGTACACCAAGGCTACCGACGCCACCGACGCCAGCAAGGACGGCAGCAAGAAGGCCACCCGTAAAGAACCGGTGAACGCATAGAAACCGGCCATCATCCAGAAGAACAGTGGCGGCTTGTCGGCATAGGTGTCGCCGCCGATGATGGGAATCAACCATTGGCCGCTGTGCACCATATCGCGCGCCACCAGCGCAAAACGCGGCTCATCCGCCGGCCAGGGATCGCGCAAGCCGATACCCACGCCTATCAACAACAGGGCCAGTCCCAGCAACCAATATAGATCCCGCCGCGTGTCGCCACTAGAGTTTTGTCCGGGACGCCACATACGCCGGCACCCCGCATCCAACCATGCACTGAGGTTCATCGCTATTTATTTACGACGCGCTTAGCGCGGTAATGCAGGTACAGGTTGTACAACGCCACGGCAAAAGGAAACAGATTGGCAAGCACGCCCACCGAATCGTTTTTGCCGAATACAAAGTACGACAACAACAGCAGACTACCGGCAATACTCATGTACCAAAACAAAGCCGGCATGACCGGGCGACCCTGATTGCGCGAGGCGATCAATTGCACAAACCACCGCCCGGCAAACAACGCCACACCGAGATAACCTACCAACTTCCACGGTGTGACCACCACGCCGAAACAATTGCACAGCACACTGTTCATGGGGAACTCGCCGTATTCTTCAGTAACATTATTCTTCGGAGACCGTTTGCACGGCGATCCGCCGCTTGATTAACCACATCACGCCGAACAAATCGACGATGCCAACCCAGAGGCGATTATTGATGCCGTATTTGGAAGTGCCACGCATGCGCGGCCGATGCTTCACCGGCACAGAAATCACTCGCATCCCCGCACGCTGCACCAACGCCGGCAGGAAGCGATGCATATGATTGAAATGCGGCAGTTCCAAAAACAAGGTGCGCTCGAATAACTTGAGACCGCAGCCGGTATCGGGTGTGCCGTCATTCAAGATGCTGCCGCGCACGCCATTGGCGATGTGTGAGGACAAACGCCGCAGCCGAGTATCTTTGCGAGTGGTGCGATTGCCGATGATCAGCTTCAAACGACCATCATGGTTCTGGCTCTGCAATGTCGCAAGCAAGGCCGGTATGTCGGCCGGATCGTTTTGGCCATCGCCATCCAAGGTCGCGATCCACGGCGCCTTGGCGGCGCGCACGCCGGTGCGTACACCCGCGCTTTGGCCACTGCGTTTGGCATGCTTCAACAAGCGGCTCTGCGGCACTGCCTCGCCACGCACCTTCAATACCTCCGCCGCCGTGGCGTCGGTGCTGCCGTCGTCGACAAAGATCACTTCAAAATTCACCCAGCCGTTCAAGACAGCATGAATTTCGCGCGCCAGCGGCGCGACATTCTCGGCCTCGTTGCACACAGGAATGATCACCGACAGTTGCAGCTCGACCAACCCTTGCGCAGGCAGTTCAAGTAAGTTGCTCATTGAATCAAGCTTCATAAAACGTAACAAAAACCATAGCAGCCAAGATTAACTCAAGCCCATTCCATATCCAATTACACCATGTTAATGAAGTCACTGGACTACACAACAAGTAGTTGATGTTGCATCGTGGAAAGCACCCAGCGCAGATCAATGCATAGTCGCCGCACGATACAGCCGCTTTTCGTACAGGTCCTCCGTGACATGCAGCAAGGCCAACCCATCGCGTTCGAGTTCGGTATTGGCTTGCGCAGCAGTCAGATGCCCGTGGCGCAAACTATAGGTAGTTACAGGCTTGTCGGGCCTTAACACTGCCACCATATCGCCGCGCCGGAAGCCGTAGATATCGTTGAATTGCATCAACACAAAACGGTCGCTACCCGGCTGGAAGATAGATGTCCCCAAAACCGGCGCCTGTAATTCAATGCCGAGCATGCCAATGGCAGTCGCCAGCAAGTCCGGCTGGGTAGCCAATTCGGCATGACGCAACGGCGCTACTCCAGCTAAGTGAATCAATCCAGGAATATGAAAGCCGGACACGGGCACTACATCGTCTCCATAGGTACGCACGTTGTGATCGGCCACCACCACAAACACGGTATTTGCATAGTATTTCGATGCGCGCGCCTGTTCGAAGAAGCGCCCCACTGCGTAATCCGCGTACTTAATGGCGTTATTGACGGACTGCTTTGGCACACCCGGTTCCCACGCAATCTTGCCTTCCGGCAATTCAAACGGTGTGTGGTTTGACGAACTGAACACGACACTGACAAACGGCGTGTCGATGGCGTCTAACGCCGTAAAACGTTCATGCGCCTTTAGCAACAAATCCTCATCGCTGACACCCCAAGTGCTGACGAAGCTGGGATGATCGTAATCCTTCTCTTCAATAACTTCGTCAAAACCGTTACCGAGGTACCAAGTCTTCATTTCATCGAAACGCGCTGCGCCGCCATAGATAAAACTGGCGTGATATCCCAACGGCTTGAGCAACGACGCCAGGGTGAAAAATCCTTGCTGGCTCTTGGGTCGTTTGATCACACCTTCCCCCAGTAACGGTAAAAACCCCGAGGTCATGGCCGACAGGCCGCGAATGCTGCGCGTGCCGTTCGAATAGAGATTGGTGAAAGCGATGCTCTGCAGTGCCAAGGCATCAATCGATGGCGTGAGGCTGCGTTGCGCGCCGGTAAAGCCGACGAACTGTGCGCCCATACTCTCCTGAATGATGATAACCAAGTTGCGTGGCTTGGCTGCTGGATGCGATGGCTTGATGGTGCGCAGAAATGGCCGCGACGGATCTTCCGGAGTACGACCAAACAGACGATACGCGCGGGCATAAGCCTCATCGAGGCTCATCGCACCATACTTGGGAGCCTTGCTAATCCCATCATTTCTAGCGCGAATCAGGTCGTAACCGACGCTGAACAATGAGCTCTTAACAATCTCATTGGCAACTCGACTCGTGGAATACAAGGCATCCGAAATGTTGGCAGGACGTCGCCCGGTGGTCGAACGGATGCCGCAGAAAACAACGACCAACAACGGCAAGCACCAGGCGGCGCGAGTCCACCATGGCGCACTGAGCACTGTGTACACACTCTCGAAGGCGCGCGCCTTGATAAAGGCATAAGTCAACACGGCAAGCGCCATCAACGCTATCGCCAAACTCAACTTCTGATCGTGCCACAACATCGAAACCACTTCGTGCGGATACTTAAGGTATTCGACGAACAGAATATTGGGCCGGACATCGTATTCAGCAAAGAACGGGAAGCTGGCGATTTCGATAAATGCCAACAACAGCAACAGCGATAGCGCCCAAGCGCGCACTGCCCAACCCGCCAGCCGCTGCAGTACGCCCGGCAACAGCGTCACCACCAACACCACCGGCACCAGCAGGTACGACGCCATGATGGTGTCCATACGCCAACCATGTACAAACGCCATCGCCTGCATGCCAGGCGATAGATCACTCAGGCGCGAGTGTTGCCATACGAATAACGCCAGACGCCCCACCCCACAGACAACTAACCACAACAGGTATAGCTTCAGTAGTAAAACAAAAATCTGGCGGCCGACTGACCAGGGCTGAGCCGGCACTGTAGTGTCGGCATCATTGATCATGGGCACGAACACCGACATTGGTCAGAAAGGTTGGCTGGCGTCGGGTGTAGAAGCTCGCCGCTAAGCAACGCCCACTGCAGGGGGCACGACGAACCGAGCAAGGGATAACGAGGGAGTATTTCCGGCACGATATAGGGCGCATTCCGGTTTGACGGCGCCAAACCGGAACATCAATCGCCCACTAACGTAATTTCGCTGCCGCCTCGCGATAAGTGTCGTGAAGCCTAGCCGCCATGGCCTGTTGCATGGCGTCGGCCTCCTCCGGAGTGGCCCTCCGCGGCGGCGTATAGGGCTCGCCGATGGCGATCACGATGCGCGAAAAGGGAAACGGCAGCACAAACTTGTCCCAAGTACCCAGCACTTTTGCGGGTTTGGCCGCATAGGCCAGCGGCACCACCGGCACACCGCATAATTGCGCCACGGTAAGCGCGCCGCCTTTGAACTCAAATCGAGGGCCACGCGGACCGTCCGGGGTAATCAGCGGCGAAAGCTTATCGCCCTTGATTTGTTTGAACAGCGAGCGCACCGCCTGCGGGCCGGTGTAAGTGCCCGAACCACGAATCACTTCGCCGCCGTACGCGCGCGCCAACATGCTGGGCGCATCGCCATCCAGCGATGGGCTGATCAAAAAGCCGGCGCGAAACCCCTTAACCCGACGCGAAACCAAATACCGCGCGCACAGCAATAGATGTTGATGCCAGCACACCGGCACCACGGCACCATGTTCGTTGATGAGCGCTTGTAAGCGGTCCTCGCCGACGATACGTAACCGTGCGGTGCGCCATAGTAGTTCCAGAACAATCACCATCAACGCCACGGCACAGCGATACCCCAGCGCGCGCCACCAGGTCATGGCGCGTTGCGAGCGGGTCTTGCGCTTATCTTCGCCAGCGGCGGCTTGTGGGGATGGCTCGGTCATTGCGTGCTCATTCTATTCCGCGTCCAGCCGCTCCACTTTGCGCCAGCCACGTGGCAGCACGCCACCGCGTTGTGCGCGTTCGCCGCGATAGTCTTTGAGTTCGGCGAACTTCAAGGTCATCTTACGTTCGCCTGACCAGACGATCAGGCTTTGTTCCTTGCCAACCACGGCAATGCTAACCATGCATTCTTCGCGCTTATCGAAGCGCTTGCTGTCGATGCCGAAGATTTTATTGCCCTTGCCCTTGGCTAGTTCCGGCAATTCGCTCACTGGAAATACCAGCAGCTTGCCGTCGTTATTCGCCGCGCATAACAAGGCATCGGCACTGGTGATGGGCACCGGCAACAATACGTTGGCGCCTTCCGGCACGGTAAGCACCGATTTACCGGCGCGGTTGCGCACATAGAGCTCTTCGAGTTTCACCACAAAGCCATAACCGGCGTCGGTAGCCAATACCCATTGATCGCCGGGCTCGCCCAACATCACACCGGCGAAGGTCGCGCCATCCGGTGGATCGATGCGACCCGACAAGGGTTCGCCATGGCCACGCGCTGCCGGCAAAGTATGTGCGAGCACGCTGTAAGTACGACCGGTGCTATCCAGGAACACCGCTTGCTGCGTGCTGCGGCCCTTGGCAGCGGCTTTGAACTCATCGCCGGTTTTGTAACCCAGACTACGCACGTCGATTTCGTGACCCTTGGCAGCGCGCGCCCAACCGCGCGCCGACAACACCACGGTCACCGGTTCGCTGGCCACCAATTCGGTTTCATCGATGGCTTGCGCGGCAGCGCGCTCGACAATCTTGGTGCGACGCTTGTCGCCGAACTCATCGGCCACGGCTTGCAGTTCATCTTTGATGAGCTTCTTCAGATTGGCTTCGCTGCCTAAAAGTTTTTCCAGCCCATCGCGCTCACGAGCCAGTTCATCCTGCTCGCCGCGAATTCTCATTTCTTCGAGCTTGGCCAAGTGGCGTAACTTGGTTTCGAGAATCGCTTCGGCTTGAATCTCGCTTAAGCCAAAACGGGCGATTAAGGCCAGCTTGGGTTCGTCCTCGGTACGAATGATACGAATCACTTCGTCGAGATTTAAGTAAGCAATCAGCAAGCCATCCAGAATATGCAGGCGCGCCTGCACTTTTTCCAAACGCCAATTCAAGCGCCGCTTGACGGTGGTGGTGCGGAAGCTCAACCACTCGGTGAGCATGCTCTTCAAATCCATCACCCGCGGCCGGCCATCCAGGCCAATCACATTCAGATTGACGCGATAGCTGCGCTCGAGATCGGTAGTGGCAAACAGATGCGCCATCAACGGTTCGACCTCAACGCGATTGGAACGCGGCGTGATCACGATGCGCGTCGGACATTCGTGATCCGATTCATCGCGAATGTCCGTGACCATCGGCAGCTTCTTGTTGTTGATCTGTGCGGCAATTTGTTCCTGCACCTTCGAACCCGACACCAAGTACGGCAACTGCGTGATGATGATATCGCCGTCTTCGATCTCGTAGACGGCACGCGCTTTGAAAGTGCCATTGCCGGTTTCGTAGATGGCTTTCAAATCGCTCGAGGGGGTGATGATTTCAGCACCCGTCGGCAAGTCAGGACCTTTCACGTACTTACACAGCTCGCGCACCGTCATGTCCGGGTTGTCGAGCAGTTGAATGCAAGCCGTCACCACCTCTTTCAAATTGTGCGGTGGAATATCGGTAGCCATGCCCACCGCAATGCCGGTGGTGCCGTTGAGTAATAGATTCGGCACACGCGCCGGCAACAACGTCGGCTCATCCATGGTGCCGTCGAAGTTCGGCGTCCAATCCACCGTGCCCTGCCCCAGTTCCGACAACAGCAACGAGGCATACTTGGTGAGCTTGGACTCGGTGTAACGCATGGCTGCGAACGACTTGGGATCGTCCGGCGAACCAAAGTTACCCTGGCCGTCCACCAACGGATAGCGATACGAGAACGGCTGCGCCATCAACACCATGGCTTCGTAACAAGCTGAGTCGCCGTGCGGGTGGAACTTGCCGATCACATCGCCGATGGTACGTGCGGATTTTTTGGGCTTGGCAGTCGAAGCCAAACCCAACTCGCTCATCGCATACACAATGCGACGTTGTACGGGTTTTAGCCCATCGCCCACATGCGGCAGCGCGCGATCCAGAATCACGTACATCGAATAATCGAGATAGGCCTTTTCGGTGAACGTGCGCAACCGCTGACGTTCAACGCCTTCGAAATCTAATGTGGGTTGCGTGGGGGACATTTAATTCTGTAACCACTAACTTAAAGGGTGATTGTTTTATCCCCTCGTCCCGCATGCTGGGCAAGGGAATGGAAAGTCAAATCTGCGCCAAATTGCCCTTGCTCTCCAACCATTCGCGACGATCACTGGCGCGTTTTTTGGCGAGCAGCATGTCGAGCATTTGATCGGTGTCGTCTACGGCCTCAATGGTGAGCTGCACCAAGCGCCGTGTTTCCGGCGCCATGGTGGTCTCACGTAATTGCAGCGGATTCATCTCGCCCAAACCTTTGAAGCGCATCACGGTGGGTTTGGCGCGCGGATTCTCGGCGGCAATGCGATCCAGAATGCCTTGTTTCTCCGCTTCATCCAGCGCGTAGTACACCTGCTTGCCCACATCGACACGAAACAGCGGCGGCATGGCCACGTGTATATGTCCCGCCAACACCAGCGGGCGGAAGTGCCGCAGAAACAGTGCGCATAACAAAGTAGCGATGTGCAAACCATCCGAGTCTGCGTCGGCCAAGATGCAGATCTTGTGATAGCGCAGACCATCAATCTTGTCAGAACCCGGGTCCACCCCCATAGCCACGGCGATATCGTGCACTTCCTGCGATTGCAACACTTGCGCTGACTCCACTTCCCAGGTGTTGAGAATCTTGCCGCGCAACGGCATCACCGCTTGAAACTCGCGATCACGCGCCTGCTTGGCCGAGCCGCCTGCGGAATCACCTTCTACTAAGAACAACTCGCCGCGTTCGGGATCTTGCGCGGTGCAATCCGACAACTTGCCGGGCAGTGCCGGACCGCTCACCGAACGCTTGCGCGCGACAATCTTCGAGGCCTTCAACCGCGCTTGTGCAGATTCGATGGCAAGCTGCGCAATCTTTTCGCCGGAATCGGGATGTTGATTCAGCCACAGCGCTAACTGATCCTTCACCACACCGGCCACAAACGCCGCCGCTTCACGCGACGACAGACGTTCTTTAGTCTGCCCAGCGAATTGCGGTTCTTTCATCTTGGTGGAGAGCACGAAGCTCACGCCATCCCACACATCTTCCGGCGCCAGCTTGATGCCGCGCGGTAGGAGATTGCGAAACTCGCAGAATTCTCTAATTGCGTCTGTTAGCCCCAACCGCAAGCCATTCACATGCGTGCCACCCTGCGGCGTGGGGATTAGATTTACGTAGCTTTCTTCAATGCGATCGCCTTCGTCCAAGCGCCAAACCAGCGCCCACTCGGCGCCTTCCTGTTGCCCTTCAATCTTGTTGGTGAACATTTCGGGCGGTAGAAATTCGCCGTTGTGCAGACTCTCCAGCAAGTACTGACTGACGCCACCGGTGTACTGCCACTCTTCGGTCTCACCCGTGGCCTCAACGATGAAGGTGATATGCAGACCGGCACACATCACCGCCTTGGCGCGCAGCACATGACGCAGCTTCGGAATCGCAAACGTCGGTGCTTCAAAGTATTTCGGGTCCGGCCAGAAACGCAGCGTGGTGCCGGTATTTTTCTGACCCACATCGCCGACCACTTGCAGCTTGGATTTCAAACGACCATCGGCAAAGCTAATGTTGTATTCCTTGCCGCCACGCCGCACCCAGCACTCCAGGTGCTTCGACAGCGCGTTGACCACCGACACACCCACGCCGTGCAGGCCGCCGGAAAACTCATAGTTCTTGTCCGAAAACTTACCGCCCGCATGCAGGCGAGTGAGGATCAGCTCGACGCCGCTGACCTTCTCGATGGGATGAATGTCCACCGGCATGCCGCGACCATCGTCTTCGACCTGCAGCGAACCATCCTTGAACACTGTCACCTTGATGCGTTTGGCATGCCCCGCCAGCGCCTCGTCCACCGAGTTATCGATGACTTCATGCGCCAGATGATTGGGTCGGCTGGTGTCGGTATACATGCCCGGGCGACGCCGCACCGGGTCGAGACCGCTCAAAACTTCAATATCGGCAGCGTTATAAGACTGGGCCATTGCAGGTAGGAAATCCGCTAGAGAAAAAGCGCGCGGATTCTAGCACCGTGAAGCCCGACCGTAGGAATGATTGCCGTGGGCAACAGCAACTGTCCACGCGCTGGTCGTAGAATGAGCGTCGCTGCATAGTGTTTTCGTCTGTATACGTGGAACACGGCGCACTAACCTGGCCTGGCGGTATCGATCTGGCGCCGGATGCGATGTATGAACGGATTCAACAGACAGGGGTTTCGGTTTTGGCGGCGAAGAACAAGCGGGTGGCGTAGGCCGAACGGTGCAATGACACAGTGAAGACGCCATTTGGAAATGTTGGGCTTCGAAGACTCAGCACCAACCTACCAAGAGTAATTAGCCCAACGTACGCGGTTATGGCGAAGTTCAAAGCTGGTTACGTCAGTTTGGCGGACCGCAATATTGGTAGTCCGAAGCCATAGCACCTCAGTTTTACCGACGACTGCCAACCCTACTATGTCAGCAACTTTAGGATAATAGCCGTGACCAATATCAGCCACACTCCTCTGACTGCGTAGTTACCGATCAGACGCCGATGCGCCAAACCCATGTTGTTCGGGCTCAACCGCCACACACCAAGCAACACAATTGCCACAATGGCAATGAATGCAGCATGTGCAATCGTGAGCGAACTAAGGAGGGAAAAGAAAACAACAACTGAATGTATCTGCATGACAACTCCGCACGCTGTTCCCATCGGCTTAGCCGTGGATCTTGTCTGCGGAATCGCCCCCGTCTCGCAGCTCAAGATCCGGGAACTTCGTCACGGGTTTGAGAGGCAGCATAAATATCTAAGGATTCGCAGGGGCTCGAATCCATCTCGTGCCTGAATCTCATTCGGGAATTCTCATGCCCTAGAAGAAACCATCACGGTCACTGCACATTCGGCTCGCCCTGTCTCCAGGGCGAACGTGTTTTTTGCAGCGAGGCAAATATACGGCGGCGGCGCAGGCTATGCAACAGTCAGCCGTCGTTGCTTGGCGAACATTGTTGCCACGACCAAAGGTATTCGAGCCTGGTTTTGGTATTTCTCAGGAATTGCACTGGAGCGTCACCGCGCGCTCACCAACTTCACCTCAAGCCGTTTACCCAGCGCCCGCGCCGCGCGCGCGACAGTGTCGAGCTGCACGGTTGAATTGTCGGGGTCCAATAGGCGGTCCAATTGCGAGCGGCTGGTGGACATGCGCTCGGCGAGCGCTTGTTTGCTTATCCGCTGCGATTTCATCGACTTTTCGAGTTGCCACGCCAAGACGCGCTTGATCGCGACGGCTTCCGATTCATCCAACAAACCATCGGCCGCAAGTACGTCAGCCAAGGCGCCGCCGGTATGAGATAGGCGTTTTGCAGGTGCTTTTTTCATCTTCATCATGGGCTCCGACGATGTTGCTTCATGCGATTGCGCGCGATGTCAAGATCGCTCTTCGGCGTGGCTCTAGAACTCTTCATAAATGCATGCAGCAACACCAAGCGTTGCTCTACATCGACATAAAAAAGGACTCTGGCGCTACGATTCCCCGACAAATCGATACGAAGTTCATGCAGCGCTTGGCCCATCGGTCGCGCCAACGGCATCCCGATTGGCCAACCAAATTCCAGAGTCATTAGTCCACGCCCGATTTCGCGACGATCATCTCGCGATAACTCCATCAGCCATTCGCGGACTGGCTCGTGCCCTAAGGCGCTACTGAAAAAGAAAGCCTGAACTCGTTTCAATCTGGGGGCATCAGCCATGGTGCGTCCCTGTCATATCCATTCGTGTTTTCGACAGTACCGTATACGGTACATAGTGGCAATAGGCAGAGGAATATTTGGCCTCTGCTGGAAGCCCATGAGCATATGCACGCTTCCGGCGGATGGAACGAAATCAAACCAAGTCCTTCACCAACACTGCACGCGCCAGCTCGGATACTGGACTAAGTGCATGCTGGTAAACGGGATGATCGATACCCATGTGCAGCGTCGCACCGGATTTGGCGGCAGCCACCATCGCTGCACCCAGCTCAAAGCGCAGGAAATGAACTGACGAAGTCTTGTCGTCGTTGCTGCGCTCCATATCTTCATCGGCGATGCCGAATACACGTGGATACGCACCTACTTGCACCCAGCAACGGTCTTCAATGCCTTTCATGCGAGCCAACGCGACGCGGCGCTCGTCAACATCCGTGAACTCGATCAGGAAAGTCGCTTTCCAATTGCTGCCGTCAGGTATCAGCGGGTTGTAGGCATTCAACTCATCAAGAATGCCCTGTTCTTCAAAGCTGCATTCCACGCGCAGCATCTCTTGCACTTGGTACTGAATGGTCATGCGATCTTCAAAGATCCAGGTGACGTTGGGACCGGTATGCACCATGCGTTGCTGCTTGTGCGCCCTTGCTTGCCCACGGAGGTCGGAGGGTTGCAGTTTGTTGTTCATCATCCAGATCCCCAAGAAAACGCTTCGACTCCGCTCAGCGACCGGAATTCAAATGCCGTATGCCATCCGCAGCAACTTGAGCCGATGCGTCGGCTCCGCCGCCGAATCAGGTAGCCCAGAGCGAATCTGATGCCCGGCCATGGAGCAATTGCTGGAATAG
>JANMSB010000465.1:0-5861 GCA_031388915.1 Pseudomonadota bacterium
GGTTGGCTGTTGAGAATGACAGTACCGTGTTGAACGGCATTGCTGCTGATGAAAATCAACAAGTCGAAGCGCTCGGCGGGTGGTGTTACCGACTTTGCTTCTATGGTCAGTGCCGGCAAGGCGATGGCCTTACCGCCCAACGCATGGATGCGCGCACACAACCCCGCCGCCTGCAATGCCGGGCGCGTGACCAGTATTTGTAAGCCCGCCAGTGGCGGCATCACCAAGGGAATCATGCTCGCAGCATCGCCAGCAGCTTGTCGGCGCCTTGTGCCAACACCTGCTCGGCCAGTTGCACGCCCAGTTGTTCGCACTGCGCGCGCGGGCCGGTGATGTGTTGACGAATCACTTGCGAACCGTTGGGCGCAGCTACCAGTCCGGTTAAATGCAACGTATCGCCTTGCACGGTGGCGAACCCGGCAATCGGTGCTTGGCAGCTACCTTCCAATCGCGTCGCAAAGGCGCGCTCGGCGCGCACGCAATGCTCCGCGTCGCGATGATTCAATGCCGCACACAGACTCTGCGCGCGTGCATCGTTGCGGCGGCATTCAATGCCCACCACACCTTGACCCGCCGCAGGAATGGAGCGTTGTACATCCAGGTACTCGGTGATGCGAGCCGCCAGCCCCAAGCGCGTCAGACCGGCGCTGGCCAGGACGATGGCGTCGTACTGACCATCGTCGAGTTTGCGTAAACGGGTTTCGACATTGCCGCGTACTGGTGAAATGCGCAGATCCGGACGCAACGCCAGCAATTGGCTTTGGCGGCGCAGGCTGGCTGTGCCGACATGCGCGCCTGGCGGCAAGTCGGCGAAGCGCTGGTAGGTGTTGGCGATGAACGCATCGCGTGGATCGGCGCGCTCCAACATGCAGGTGAGCATGAGGGATTCCGGCAACACACTGGGCACATCCTTCATGGAATGTACGGCGATGTCGGCGCGCTCTTCCAGCAAGGCTAATTCAAGTTCTTTGACGAACAAGCCTTTGCCGCCTACCTGCGCCAAGGTGCGATCCAATACTTGATCGCCGGTGGTGGTCATGGGCATCAGCACCACGTTCAATGCCGGGTGGGCTTGGCGCAGCAGCGCAGCAACATGTTCGGCTTGCCACAGGGCTAAGCGACTCTCGCGGGTGGCGATGCGTAAAGTGGTCATAGGTTATCGACTATCGGCAATCAATCAAAGATCGGCTGGTGCGGCAGCCTGCTCGCGTTCGCGCTTGGCTTCTAGTGCAAATTGAATCAACGCTACGGCCAACGCCAGCACCACCGGTCCCAGAAATAGACCGATGGCGCCGAACGCCGAAACGCCGCCCAACACGCCAATGAAAACGGTGAGGGTGGCCACTTCGGCGCGACCCGAGATCAACAGCGGCTTCAAGAAATTATCGATCATCGATACCAACAACACACCCCATACCAACATGAATATCGCTGCCACCCAACGATCTTGGGCCGCCAGCACGATGGCTGCGGGTAGCCAGACAATGGCGGTGCCGGCAAACGGCAGCAGCGCCAGCAGCGCCGCCAACACGCCGAACACCAAGGGTGAGGGCAGGCCGACAATCAAAAAGGCAATCCCCACTAATGCACCTTGAATCAACGCAGTGAGTCCAGTGCCGATCACCACGGCGCGCGTCACGGCCGCCAAATGGTCAGATAGTGCCTGGCGTTTATCGCTTTGCATCGGGATTAGCTCGCGCGTGGCGGACAACATGCCGGCGCCATCGCGGATGAAAAAGAACATGAAGAACAACGTAAGGAATAGACCGGCCGCAGTGCCGAGCGCGCCTAAAAACAACTGCCCGCTGAAGTTTGCCAACACCTGTAACACCGCTTTGGCGCCTTCGCCCAGCCAACTGCTCACCTGGGCGCTGCTAATGCCGAGGCTTTGATTCAGCCAGTGTAGGACGCTTTGCAGTTGTGGATGTTCGGTCAGGTGCTGCAAGTCGGTGCGGGCTTCATCGCCAATTAAACCCTGCAAGTATTGCAGCAGAACGCTGGCTTGCTGGACGAATGCACCGCTGAGCGCGGCCAGTGGACCCAATATGATCAGCACCGCCAAGCCAGTCAGTGCCAAGGCGGAGCGGTCGGCACGATTGCGTAGTTTGCGCGTTAGGCGCACATGAGTTGGCATCAACAGAAACGCAAAAAAGATTGCCCACAGCAGCGGACCGACGAACGGCTCGACAATGCGATAGCAGGCGAAACCCACTAGCAGCACCGCGCCAAGGCCAAAGCTACGCGCGTAAAAGCGACTGGTGGTAGGGGCGGAGCGCTCTTGATTGTCCATTGCCGGGCCCGTTCTTAGGAGGTACGCATGGTAGCGGCTAATGTCGTCCTACGCATTGCCCTCGCGCATTCTGATATGCAGCAACGGGTTTCACGTGCTTGCTGCCGGTGTCTGCACCGGCATACCATCGGCTGGCGTTGACGGCTTGTCTTGAACTATCTGCCCTACTTACTTCCGTCTAGAAGGGCGCTGCGAGGAACTATGTCCGACCCGGTCACTACCGCCAAGCTATTGGAAGATTTGCAGGCCGTGGTGCGCGATGCTGAAGCCTTGTTGCAAGAAACCGCTACCCATACCGGTGAACGTGTGGCGGCGGTGCTCGCCCGTGCCGAAGAATCTCTGCAACAAGCCAAGACGCGTCTGTCCGAAACCCAGGACGAAGTGTTGCAGAGCGCGCGTGATGCCGCCCAGGCAACCGAAAACTACGTCAAACAAAATCCCTGGCAATCGCTGGGTATCGCCGCCGGGGTAGGTGTGTTGATTGGCTTGTTACTGCGACGTCGCGACTGAACCAAGGCAGGTTGCTCATGCAAGATTCCAATCAATCGAAGCAATCCGGCACACCCGCTGATGCGACGCCTCAAGGTCCGCTCAGCGGCCTATTGAATTCTTTGACCCAGGTGTTTGGCACCCTGGTGGCCATGGCACAAACACGCCTGGAGTTATTGACTACCGAGTTGCAGGAAGAAATTCAGCGAGCGGCGCAGTTGCTGTTGTGGGCATTCGTAGCGCTGTTTGCTGCCGGCATTGGTTTGTTCCTGGCGGCGCTGGTATTGATTTTTGCGTTTTGGGATACGCATCGCGTGCTGGTATCGATCATCGTAACAGCGGTGTTCTTTGGTATTGCCGCGTTCGCCGCGTTACATCTGGCCAGCAGACTGCGTAACAAACCGCGCATGTTGGATGCAACGCTCAACGAGTTGGCGCGCGATCGACAGCGACTGGACGAACGTGTCAGGAGCGGCAGGTGAGCGCCGACACGGCCAACAAGCCAAGTACCTCATTGCGGCGTGCCGAGCTGCAAGACCGCTGCGAGGCGCAGCGTGCCTTATTGGCGGGACACGTTGCCGATATTGAGCAACGCTTACACGGTACCGATGCGGTGCTCGGCTCCCTGCGCAGTGTCATGACCAAACCTACCGTGCTCGCAGGTGGTGTGGGCCTGTTGCTGACTTTGGGCCGCTCCGGTTGGTGGTCGAAACTAAGTCGCGGTGTGGTGTTGCTGGCCACCGTGCGGCGCGTGTATCAGACGTTGAAGCACAAATAGAACCAATAGATAAGTGTTCGGCGGTGGCAACCAGTGCCAAGCATAGTTTTTCTGCATTGTGGGTTGCCGCGCCAAAATCGCGGTGTTGCATAAACCTTCCCTAACGTCTTTACTTTATACTCGCAGCGCTGCACGGGGCTGGTGGCGCACGGCGCACTCGCTCGTATCAGGCGGGATTGCAACAGCATTCGGGGGAATTATTCATGGCGAAGCAGAAAGTGCGGCCGTTAGGTCGCCTTGGTTACTGGACAGGCCTGTTGGTTGGGACGTTGGCGCTGTTCTCGGCGCCTGCCGCAATGGCCGCCTGCCGCGTTTCTGATTTCACAGACATTCCGCTGACGTCGCTCAGCGAAATTCAGCGGCTGGCATATGTCAGCCAAATGACGCGAACCGAGTATGACTCCCTTAAGCAGTCAGCCCCTGGCAGCAAGGACTATTATCCGCTCATCGCGAAGAGTGCGAGTGCGGTCGAGGCTAAGAAAAACGCGCAGTCGAAACTTGAGTCCCTCCACATCGACAACAGCGCGGATTACGCGAAATTTTGGGCGCTCGACTATCTAACCGATGAAAAATTGCGAGAGTACGTCACCTGCTCGTCGAAGCGCAGGCCGGGTCTTGTGTTCGGCGGAAGACTGGACAAGCCCGGTATCTTCAACCTCAGTTTTGCGCATATCACGCCGGTCGGTGTCGAAAAGATTCGGCTGCAAGTGGTAGCTTCGCGCAACATCACCAACATCAGTCAGTTCGAGAAGTTCCTCAAAGGCCTCGGCGAGCAGGACAATTTTACGGCGCAGACTTTCTCGCTCCATCTGTCGAACCGGAACGAGCGAGCGGTGGTGGTGATGAGAGCCGGATGGGAAACCCCCAACTTCGTGTACATCCCCGCTTATCCGGCGCCTGCCGTCCCCTGATTGCGGACTCACGACGCCCAATGAGAGATCAAACGCCAGCTTCTAACGAAGCGCTCCAAGACAGGAATCAAATCATGCGCGCTTGGCATTCACTGCTATTTTCAGCGATGTTGTGGGGTGGGTTGGCCGTGGCCGCCCCTGCCCCAACGTCCCAAACTCCACAATCCTTCCGTGACTGCGCCGATTGCCCGGAAGTGGTGTGGGTGCCGGCGGGTAGTTTCATGATGGGCGTGTCGAGTGAGGTGGAAGTGCGAAATGGACTGCCCGCTTACGCCGCCGGCGGTAACCTACCGATACACAAAGTGACGTTCGCGAAGCGTTTTGCCATGGGCAAATATCCCGTGACCGTCGCCCAGTTCAGAACCTTCGTTCAGGAAACCGGCCATCAGACCGTGAATTCCTGCACCAATCAGCAACGCAACGATGGGCATATGATTTATGAGGAAGCGCGCGGATTTTCGTGGCGCGACCCGGGCTTCCCGCAGACCGATAACCATCCTGTTCTGTGCGTCAGTTGGGACGATGCCATGGCTTATTCGGCGTGGCTCAGCAAAAAAACCGGACACCGTTATTCATTGCCCAATCAGTCGCAGTACGAATATGCGACGCGCGCCGGCACGACCACTGACTACTTCTGGGGTGACGGACGCCCGCAGAAAGACGACCCAGCGTGCCTGTATGCGAACATGCCGGATCTAGATCAGGGCCGCGCCATGGGCAGCGACGTGCCCATGGACTGGAAATATAGATACCAGTGTTCTGACGGTTGGGCCTACACCGCGCCGGTGGGTACGTATCGCCCCAACCCTTGGGGGCTCCACGACATGCTCGGCAACATCTGGGAATGGACAGAAGACTGCTGGAGCCCGAACCATCAGGGCGCGCCCACTGACGGCTCCACCCGCACGGATGGCGATTGCGATGCGCATCCCTCCATGGGCGGCTCCTACGGCAACGCCGCGTATTCCGGCTATGCGGGCATGCGCGGTCCACGCGACGCCGATTACCGCGGTCATAGCTGGGGCTTCAGGATCGCCAGAGCTGAGTAGCTCAGAGAATGACGGATAGCAACCGCGGCGCGCTATGAACCTTGGCGTATCGAAGAACGCCAAGGTCTTGCCGACGCTATGACTATGTATGGGTGCCTGGCAGCCTGTCGGAGCCATTCGAATGGCGAAAGTCCTCTGACATCATCTCGACAAGCTCGCGACCGAATCGGGGTAGTTGTTCGAAACTGCGAGCGCAAATCTGTATGGTGGCTTCTGCCCAATCGTCGCTGAGATGAATAACTTTAAGCGCCATATGACGGGCATTTCGATTGGCTGAAGATTCCTGCATCACGCAGATACCAACGTCGGCCTCGACCAAGCGACAGACCGATTCATAACTTCCC
>JANMSB010000500.1:0-3839 GCA_031388915.1 Pseudomonadota bacterium
GGCGGCGCGATCATCGGCGCGCCAACGCTGGTCAACGCCATTGCCGACGCGTTGTCACCCTTCGGCGAAGTGCCGGTGGATCTGCCGCTGACACCCACCAAGCTCCTCAGCGTGATCGAGGGACGCGACATACGGGGTACGTCTACGGAACACAGAGCGTGACTATCAACGTGACTCCGGGCGAGAGGATAGGAAAAATAAGCGCTCTTTTCGGCAGCAGCCAAGCTGCCGAGCGGCGCGGAGAGTAGCGGCCTCAGGTGTTGACCACTTCTCGCTGATACCGATGTGCAGCTACGGCACGCGCGCAACCATCACGGAGTGTGGTCAACACCGACTCCTTCCGAAAGAAGAAGTCTTGAAGCAAAAGCAAAGAAGGTGCAATACCTTCGAACCTACGGACTGGCACCACTCACACGGGTACCACTCACAATCGCGGTGGAAGCTGACGATGGAGACATGCAGTCGAAACGCAGCGCAGAATTCTAGCCGAAGGCATGCTTCATCGCCGCCAACCCTTGTTCAATCATGGCCGCGATCTCCGGTGCGGCTTCATGGGGAAGCAAGTCCGCGATCCAAACACCCCGCGTGCGTTCGCTGCCTCCGTCGAACAACTGAAATGAGGCGTTGTGATGCGTCAGGGTGGTACCTACCGTGGCCCAACTGACGCGCTGCTGCGATTCATCGATATCGACGATGAGTTCGCGCACCACCATGCCATTGCTAAACGTGACGATGCGCGCCTCGCCGTTCAGTTGCGTATCCGTGACGAAGCCCGGTACCAAGCGAGTGTGCAATGCGCCGACGTCGCGTAGCGCCTCCCACACCCGATACAAAGGCGAATGAAGAACTACCTCGCGGCGTATTGAAGCCATGCTGCTAGCCCTCCGACAAGCACACAGCTTCGACGTTGTTTCCATCAGGATCCCGAAGAAACGCAGCGAAATATGTAGGGCTGTAGTCGGCACGCAGCCCGGGTCTCCCGTTGCCCGATCCACCTGCTGCGAGCCCGGCGCGATAGAAGCGCTCTACCGCGTCGTGCGTCGATGCGCGAAATGCGAGGTGCGTGTGCGCAACGTCTTCTTTCGAAGTTTCATACAGCCACAATGACGGCGCGCCCTCGGGCCCGAATCCGGTTCCGGAACCGTCCGGAACGTGACCGAATGGCTCAAGAGCCGCGGTGTAGAAGCGTCTGGCTGCTTCCAGGTTGCGTACATGTAATCCGATGTGATCGAACATGGCAGTCTCCTTCAGTGAGGAGCCCAATGCTAGGTCCGTATCAAGGGAGAATCTTGGAGAAAATTGCGGGTGCTTCGCGCGGCGCGCCGGAATGCTCGCGGGGACATTCCCGCCGCGCGACCAAAGGTGCGAACGAAGTTGGATACGTCGCCAAAGCCCACATCCAACGCGATTTTTGTAATGGGCTGGTCGCTCTCGGTCAACAGACGTGCAGCATTGCGCACGCGGGCGCGAACCAGGTACTGGTGAGGCGTAACACCGACCACCGCCGAGAACATGCGCAGGAAATGATAGCTACTGAGCCCCGCAACTCCCGCAGCTGCCGCGAGATTGATGTCGTCGCGAGCACTCGCGTTGATCCAGAGTGCAGCCTCCACCGCCCTGCGTCGATCGCCCGCGCTCGGCTTGTGGACCTCGTTCCTTTCTCCTACCGTCACCCGGGCGAGTCGGCCGGCGAACATCAAACCAAGCTCGTCCAAGCCGACATCGCTGTGAGAGTTTGCAGCGGCCTGCGCCCACTCACCGAGAACCATCAGCTGCGGTAGTGGTGGTAACGCCCCGACGCGCCACTGCGCTTTGGCAGAGATCTCTTCCACCACCTCAGCCGTGTACTGAAAGGAGAGGCATTCATCGCCACCGCGATGATGTTCATGCGTGCAGGCATACTCATCCCCCGGATAGCCCACGAGCACGGCACCCGCCACGAGTTCGAACGAACGCCCGCGACAGCGATATCCAAACGAACCCTTGCGGACGTAAGAGATCGAGTGCTTAGAATGGGCCTCAGGGAAGGGACGGTCCTCCGGTCCACAAGCGCAGCGGTAGTCGATGACCGAGACCGGTCCGGAGTGCAGCGTATGCGTTGCTGGTTTCAATGATCGTTCCCAAGTGCGAACAGGGCCGAGTCTTGCTCGGCGAGGAGATGCGCGCATCGTACACCGAAAATCCGTTGTAATCGCGTGCGGAGCAACGGTGCCGCGAGCAACGGTGCCGGGCCGCAGGTATCAAGCCGAGTCATGATGCGAATTGCAGGATGCTATGCACGTGAAGCGTAACCACCAACGTCTTCGTGATTCCCCCCGATCACCCGGCACCGGTCATCCGGGCCAGAATCTTGAGTTTGCCGCCGCAGTCGCACTGGCTGGTTTTCCTCTGGTGGCTATCAGTGCTAGATTGCGCTCATGGACAAAACCCTCCACAAGTACAGCAGCCTTGATGCAATGAAGGTTGCCGAATATCGGCATTGGCAACGCTTGCCAGCGCATGAGCGTCTCGATGCCGCTTGGGATATCAGTGCCGAGCAATACGCACTCAAGGGAGCAGATCCGGATGCACAAAGACTTCGAAGAACTCTTGTCCATCTTCAACGCTCGTGGGGTTAGATATCTGATTGTCGGCGGCTATGCGGTTTCTTTTCATGCTCAGCCGCGTGCAACCAAGGACATCGATATTCTCATCGGCCAAGATGCGACCAACAGCGAGGCAGTGTTTGCTGCATTGCATGAGTTCGGAGCGCCGCTTGCGGGTCTTGATCCCAAAGACTTTACAGAGCCAACAATTTCTTTCGCATGGGTAGCCCACCAGTGATGGTGGACCTGTTGCCCCGCATCAGCGGTATCGAGTTCGAGTCTGCATGGCAGCACCGCGTGATTGTCGCACTCAACGACAATCTTTCCGTACCGTTCATTTCGCGCGCCGACCTACTCACCGCCAAACTATCTGCTGGACGGCCGCAGGATCATGCGGATGTTGAAGCGTTGAGAGGCTCACAGAATGATCAGGAATCTTGATGCTCGTCGTTATGGGAATCGTCGGTTTTTTACCTTGAATACCTTCGATCCGACGACCCTGGCACCACTCACACCTTGAGCGGCAGGCGCGTGGGCCGCCGGTGCAGTCGGTCGATACGCAACGTCAGTGAGGGTCTCAACCCCCGAATATTGGTAACGCATTCATTCTTAATGAACCCAGAGGCCAGTATCTGGAACCAAAACAAGCCTTACACTCTAAACGTGCCAAAGACACGTATAAGGGGGTGGACGTGGGGCACGAATGGGGGATCAGAGAATGCCGCTGGCAAAACATTAGCGTCTTAGCACTGATTGTTGCGGCTCATGTTTTGTTATTGCGAGTTGAGTGGTTATCCAAAATTAGAACGAGCGGCACTGATTCGGTGTTATCGCTGCATTTACTGACGTTGTCTCTACCCGTGTTGCAACCTGTAATCGAAAAGCCGGTGCGGTTGGATAAACCGCGGGGACCAAAAACAGAGTCAATCACGCCATCAACATTGACAGCTCCACAAGCAACAGTGATTACAGCAACACGTCCTGATATTGACTGGCGGACAGCGTCGGCGCAAACCGTAGCCGAGTTGGCGAGGCGTGGATCAAAAGATCCTTATCGTTCGCTTGATTCCCGGCCAGCATTAAAAGAAACACCGCCTGCTGATGATGTGCAAAACGGCATCTTTCCGCCGCCCTTGCACAAGGCTGGCGAGACACAGCGGCTCGACAATGGTGAAATTATTTACTGGTTGAATGACCGATGCTTTTGGACCAGTCGTCCGCCAACTTCGGCAAATGAACGCAATGTTGGCAAGG
>JANMSB010000048.1:0-15494 GCA_031388915.1 Pseudomonadota bacterium
AGTGATTGCAGCAACAGCGTGGGGTCTTTGGTGAAGTACAGCGCCAGTAAGCCGAGCACGATACCGCCCACCCCACCGATGCCTGCGCCTTTGGAGATGCGCATGCCACGGCGATCTTCCACATTCGAACTTTTTCGTTCACCACGCCAACGCATATAGGCACCTCGCTGTTAATCCCATTGTTAATCAATCGGATGACAGTACCGCAGCTCGTAATTTATCCACATCGCGTTTGCCCAGCAGTTTACATTGTCCGGGCTTGAGCGCCGCATCGCGCAGGGGTCCGATAGCGACACGTTCCAGTTCACGCACTTTCAAGCCCACGCGCGCCAGCAGGCGTCGAATCTCGCGATTCTGGCCTTCACGCAGTTTGATCGACAGCACCGTGCGATCGCCGCGGCTGCGATCTACAAACCGTTTCAATACCCGCACCTCTTCCAGGTTGGTGCGTTTGGCGCGCGCCTGACCGCCGGTATCTGGATTGAGTAGATACACGCCTTTTTTAAGTTGTGCCAGTTGTTCGTCACCGGCAAGGCCACTGGTGATGACGCGGTATTCTTTGACGACGCCGAACTTGGGATGGGTTAACTGATAGGCCAGATCGCCATCATTAGTGAGTAACAACAGGCCAGTGGAATCGGCATCGAGACGGCCTACCGGAAACAATCGCTCACGTTCGCGAATGGCATGCGGCACCATTTGCAACACCGTGGGCCGACCTTCGGGATCGCGCGCCGTGGTGATCATGCCCTTGGGTTTGTTGATCAACACATAGGTGCGCACTTCGCTGGCAGTAGCAGGGCTGCCTTTTTTGCGGACGATGCTGGCACTCATATCCTGCGGCACGCCATCCAGCGCAACCACATCTTTTTCCGGATCGATGAAGCAGGGCAGCTCCACGACATTCTTGCCGTTAAGTTGGATACGCCCCTTGAGAATCATCGCTTCGCAATCGCGGCGCGCGGCAATGCCGGCATCGGCCAGCGCTTTTTGCAAGCGCACACCGCCGCTGATCGGTTTTTGTACGCTGCGTTCTGGCTGTGTCACCAGTTCATTGCGGTTGGCGGTAACGCCGCCGCCCTGCGTATCTTTTTGTCGAGCGCTGGGTTTGGCGGCGGGTTTGCGCGTGCGCGCCACGGCGCTACGCGCAGCGCCGGCACTGCGTTTGGCGCGTGCAAAGCTGCCAGAGGGTCGACGACTGCGTGTGCTCATGCCGCTTTTTCCATGGTGGTGTGTTGGAGTAGCTGGCGATCGCGCCCCAGAATTGCAGCAGGCAAATTGAAGGCACTGGCCAGCGAGATCAACAAGGCTGCCAGATACGGCAGCGATTGAATGATTAACACGATGATCCACACCGACATATCTGGACTGCTGTAGTCGTTGGCAACATAGCGGGCCGTGCCTGCCGCGCAGGCCCACAGCGCCAGCATCAATAGCGTTTCCTGGCGAGCCGCGCTGATGGCGGCCCATAGGCCATGCGGCTTGGCCAGTTTGGGCGTGCGGAAGAAGGGTTCGTTCTTCGTTACCAGGCCTTTCACTACTGCCAAGCCGATAGTGTGTGACAGCGCCAAGCCCGCTATCGCTGCGGCAATGGTTTGCCGCAGATTGGCGCCGACGCGCGTGACGTACAGGTGAATCAGTTTCATCAGCTTGAAGGCAAACAAGGTTAGCGGCAGCACTGAGAAGGTTAGCAAGGGTGGGTCCAGCGCCGTGGCGGCCACTTTCGAGGTGTAGATCATGGCGATCGACCAGGCAATCGCGCCGCCGGTAAACAGCAGATTGAATCCATCGGCCAACCATGGCAGCCAGCCAGCCAGGAAGTGATAACGCTGGCCGCCGGTCAAGCCGGCATCGCTACGAAACATGGTGCGCGTATGCCTACGCAGGATTTGCATAGCGCCATAAGCCCAACGGAAGCGTTGTTTCTTAAAGTCGATGAAGGTATCCGGCATCACGCCGCGACCGTAACTACGCGGCAAGTAGTGAGCTTGATAGCCGCGTTGGAAAACACGCAGCCCCAACTCGGCATCCTCGGTGATGCACCACTCCGCCCAGCCGTTTAGTTCATCCAGTAACACACGCCGCACCAAGGTCATGGTGCCGTGTTGAATGATGGCGTTGCGTTCGTTGCGCGTGATCATGCCGATGTGGAAGAAGCCTTTGTATTCGGCGTAACACATGGCTTTGAAAGCATTGGCGCCTTCGTCGCGATAATCTTGCGGCGCCTGCACGATGCCCATATTGGCTTCGGCGAAATTCGGCACCATGTCCTTTAGCCAATTGGTGTCCACTTTGTAGTCGCTGTCGATCACGGCAATGATCTCCGCATCGGCGGCGGTATTGCGCAGCGCATAGTTGAGCGCGCCGGCCTTGAAGCCGGCCAGCGGATCGACATGAAAGAAGCGAAAGCGTGAGCCGAGTTGCTGGCAGTGTTGTTCAACGGGTCGCCAGATCGCTTCGTCCTCGGTGTTGTTGTCGATGATCAGCACTTCGAAGTTGGCGTAGTTCATCGCCGCCAACGCATTCAAGGTTTCAATCAACATTTCCGGCGGTTCGTTATAAGCGGGCACATGCACCGACACTTTGGGGTGATAGTGCCAGGCTTCGGTGCGCGACAACCCCAGGGCGCGCGGGTGCGTGGTGACCCAATGCGCTTCGGCCCATTCATAAGCCTCGGCCAGCAGCACAGCGATCACACCCAACATGCCGAGAATCAATAGCAAGCCGACCGCCACCGTAGTCAAGGTCAGATATTGCTGCGAGTAGTCGTAGACCACCCACACCGTGACCGTCGCTACACCGTAAACCACAATGGCCAGGAAGCTGCGGCCACGATTTTGTAAGCTACGGCTGTTGACGAAGAATACGCCGAGTAGCAACGCTGAAATCACCACCGAGATCGCCGCCAACGTGTGCCACTCGGGCACGCGTACGATGGGATCGACAAACTCGAACTTCGGTTGGCGATCTTCGTTGTACACGCCCCAGTAAGCGCCCACGCCGCGTTCGCCGGCATCGCTCTTCCACGGTTGATCGAAGGCTTCCATGATGTAGAACAAGTAGCCTTCGCGTTTCGAGCGCGCCATGAAGCGCCGCAGAAACAAGGCTTCGTTAGACTCCGATGGCACGGCGCTGCCGCGCGTGCGGCCTTCGGAAGGCCAGCCCACTTCGCCGATGACGATGCTTTTGCCCGGGAATACCCGACGCAACAAGTCCATGCGATTGACGACATGACCCACGGCATTGTTCACGTCGATGCCTTCCCAGTAGGGCAGCATGTGCACCATGATGTAATCGACGTGATCGGCCAGCTCCGGATTGGCCACCCACACGTTCCACGGCTCAGCGGTGCTGATCGGAATATCGGTTTGTTCGCGCACCCGATCCAGGTAGGGGATCAGTTCATCGCGCTCCATGTCGCCACGCAGGATCACTTCATTGCCCACCACCAAGCGCACCACGTTGTCCTGCTTGGCGGCAGCAATGGTGAGTAGTGCAGTGATTTCGCGTTCGTTCTTTTCCACGTCCTTGTCCAGCCACGCGCCTGCCGCGACATTGAGTTTGCGTGCCGCTGCCAGGCGCGGGATCTGCGCAAACGGTTCAACCGCCGAATAGGTGCGCACGGAGCGCGCCTTGCCTTGCAGCAGCGCCAGATCGGCATCGATTTCCTCTACCGTTGGGTCTTCGTGGCGCACCGGGCTTTTGCCATAGCGATAGGGCGAGAAGGCGAAACCGCCATTGTCGATGCGTTTGGGCCACGCGGGTTCCTCGGTCGGGCGGTTCAGATAGGCCCACAGACCGAAGGTGAGCAGGGCGAAGATCGCTCCTATCAGGAAATTGGACAGACGGTTTTTGGCGCTCATTGAGGATAGTTCAGTGGGCGTCCGGCGCCCGTGAATGCGGCGCGTAGCATGCCCGAATCGCAGCCCAGCGGCGAGCGCAACGCCGGCAGTGAGCGACAGCCCATTCGGCGGCAGTTTCAGCGACAATACGCCAGTGACACTGTGCCGTTCCTGTTACACCGAGGTTGCCATGCCGCGTTTTGACCGTTTGTATTCCCGGAAAACAATCCTGTCGGCCATGGTTGCAGCATGGGTATTAACCGCCACGGCCGCGGCCGCTGAGCGCGGTTTTGAGTTCACGCCTTTGATCGGTTACCACGACGGCGGGCAATTTCGCGATGGCGTAACCGGCACCACCGTGAAACTGAACAACAGCGGCAGTTTGGCATTGGCCTTTAACTGGCGCGCAGCCGAACCCGGCGCGCAGTACGAGTTGTTTTATAGCCGTCAATCCACCGAGACGGATGCCACTACGCCGATCAAGATGAAGACCGAATACCTCACGATCGGTGGCACCACCATTGTTGGCGAGCCGACGACGCGTGTGGTGCCGTACGCGGTCGGGGGCATTGGCGCGGCCCGCTTCAGCCCGGGACTCAGCTCGCTAACGGATGAGACCCGCTGGACGCTCAACCTGGGCGGTGGAGTACGCATCCCTGTGGCTGCGCATGTGCGGTTGCGTTTTGAAGCGCGTGGTTATTTGACCTGGCTCGGCGGTAATTCCAGCCTGTTCTGCGACGCTGGCTGCCAATTGGTCGCCAAAGGCAGAACCTTCTTTCAGTACGAAGCGCTGGGTGGCGTGACGGTGAGTTTTTGATGGCGTGCTGAAAAGAATATCGATTAGAGCGTGGTCAAGATAATCGGCTCACCACGCGTTACCACCAACGTGTGTTCATGCTGCGCAAACAGCGAGCTAGGCCTACCGGCCAACGTCCAGCCATCTGCCTGCTCGCGCACGCGACTGACGTTGGTGGATAGAAACGGCTCAATGGCAATAACCTGACCTTCCTGCAAGGTGTCGGTGTCACGCGCGTCGTAGTAGTTGCGCAGGGTAGGTTCTTCATGCAGCGCGGCGCCGACGCCGTGGCCGCATAAGTTGCGCACATTGCGAAAACCAGCGGCATGAATCGCGCGCTCGATGTATCTACCGATAACGTTGAGTCGCTGTCCTGCTTGGGCGTGCGCCACGCCAGTGTTGCGCGCTTGTAGCGCGGCATCGCATAAGCGCTGTTTAAGTTGCGTATCATCGTTGGCGCTGGTGGGCGCCAGCACAAAGCTACCGCCGGTATCGGCGAAGTAGCCGTCGAGCATGGCGGACACATCGATATTGACCAGGTCACCGGCCTGCAAAATCCGTTCACCCGGAATGCCGTGTGCGGCCTGTTCGTTGACACTGATACAGGTATGAGCGGGAAAGTCATAACACAAGCGCGGCGCCGATTCGGCGCCGGCCTCGTCCAGCCACTGACCACCTAATGCATCTAACTCGGCGGTGGTCATGCCGGGACGGGCATGCTGTTGCATGCGGTCCCGTATACGGGCGACTAATTGGCCGACGCGCCGCAGGCCTTGCAATTGCGCGTCATTGCAGACGATCACGAGAGCATTACTTCAGTCCGAGTGCATCAAGGTTTCTGCACCCACACCTTGCACCAGCCACCCACGGCGACCGACTTGCCGGGGAACAGATTGCAGCCCCGATCATTGCCCGCACCGGCCTGCAACTGCACGCAGTTGGCGCAAGTTTGGCTGGCTTTGAAGGTGGGAAATTTTTTCACGTCGACTTTTTTCGCATCAATGTGATAGCCCAGCGCCTGCGCGGTGGGATCGGATTCCGGCAGCTTCACCAACGTTGCAGCATGGCTGGTGTCCGGGCGTAAGGCCGGAATGGCAACAGCGCCCAGCAAGGCGCCCTTGAGAATCTGACGACGGTCGAACTTCGAATCGTGCATGTGGAGTCCTCTCTGGCGGGTCGCACGGCAATGTTGAACGACCCATTGTACTCGTCCGGGGTGGGTCAAGGGGACAGCGGACAATGCCCGCGTGTATTGACCATTTGCTTGGTAATTAGTTTGCGTTGGCGCCGAGCGGCGTCGCAACTCCAAAGCTCCGCCGTAGCGGAGCTTGCACAGATTTGAGCGGGTTAGTCTAATTCGCGACCGATTAAGCGCGATAAAAACGATTGAGGCCGCGGCGGCGGCGCTGGAATACGCGGCTTGGCGGCGCGAACTTTGTTCGGCGTGGCGCTGTTCATGGGTTTGCTGACCGAGTTAACCGCAGGACGCACCGGCGTGGCTGCCGCAGGTTTAGTCGCCGGCGCCGGGCGTTTACCGTTCAGGTTTACCACGTTGGCTTCCGGTTCAACTGCCTTGGGCCGGGGTTTCGGCTCGGAAAAACGTTGGTACTCGGCGTTGCTGATTTGGGTGAGGCTGGGGTTGTTGAAGAACGCTTTGAGATAACCCATCACGGCTTCGGCGGAGACGGTCTCCTTGAAAAACCCCAGGCGCAGTGCGTGTTTAATGGTGCCGTCTTCCATCGAGGCGACGCTGTACAAGGTATAGGCCGCAAAAATATCGAGTTTGGGCATGGTGTCGAGATTGATCGGCTGTTCCGACAGCGCTAAGTGCACAGCAAACCACTTGGGTCGATTCGGGTCTTCAGCTTCGGCTTTGGTCAGGGTGCGGATAGTTAGTGTGGTGTCGAGTATCGGCACATAGTCATCGACGATCTTGGGCGGCGCAATCACACTGGCGTGTCGAACCGGTCCATTGCTAGTCGTGCTGCTGGCCGGGGCGGTGGCGGGCGCCGTAACCGGCGGTTTAGCAACAGGTTGTTCGATCGACCGAGCCGGTGACTTGGCGGCTGTCGCCGGTGGAGTGCTCGGCGCGGCTGGATTTGGGTATTCGTCGGTCAGTTCCAAACTGGTTTCCGGCAAATCCACCCCGCGCCCAACGTGAAACGGTTGCGCATATGACTGTGTTGCCGGCGCTGTTGGGGTGGCGATGATGGTTTTCGCCAGAGTCAGCGGCAATGAAGATTGTTTCGCAACCGAAGTGGCGGGCGCGGCCGGAACGTCAACGGGTTTGGCAGCAATCGGCTTGGCTACTGGAGCCGGAGAACTGGGTGCAGGTTGGATGCTGACAGCTTGAGCGGTTGTCGGGATGGGGACAGCACTGGCAGTGGCTTGCGGTGCCGCTACTGGTGGCGAATCGTTGGTGTAGCGTAGGTCTTCATGGGTAACACAGCCGGTGAAGGCGGCGGGGTATAGGCTGCGCACCGAGTTCAACACCCATTCGGCGTCGCCTTCGCTGGTGAAAAAGCCCAATCGGAGTCGAAACCGGCGACGTCCATCTTCCTGGCGCGATACTTGGTAAAGCTTGTATTTTTCAAAACCCTTGAGGTGCTTGGGCACTGCCGGCATCGGCGTCATTGACGCGCATAAATTGATGACAAACAGTTCGGGCAGTGCTGCCTCATGGGTTTGACCATGGCTGCGTCCATTGCTAGGCCCATCAATGGGCCTAGCAATGGACATGGGCAGTTCATTGCCGGATTTGAGCGTTGCGACGAAACTCATGCTGTCTTCCCCAACACGAAGTGATTACACCGCGCAAAGCCGCTGGTTTTGGGGTTCACAGCCGCGCCGAGTGGCGCTGGGTTGCTACTGATGCGATGACGTTGGTTTAAGGTTCGCTCGTGGCGAATGTCATCTGCATCGGAAGGTGCTGGTTGCTGCGGATCGGTCCCGTAGCAGTAACACCTTCTTTGTGGCGACCCCGCTGTCATAGGCTGAGCCCTTAGACCGGAAGCTTTGCGTCCCCGTCTTTCGACGAGTTTGCCATTTACACTGAGGCTGATTCTTGGTTAGCACCACCCTTTAAGTCAAGCGCTATTGTCTGGTCAGCCAGACAGGCATCGTTGGCATTTAACGTAAGCCTCTGCCTGAACGACATCGACGATGGTGTGATGCGCGCTAGATCTGAATCCGATGATTAGTTCGCCTGCTGCGGCACATAGCAGCCATTCATTTGGAATGACCAAGCTTTATTCCTCGCGCCTAGCCGGGTGTCTGTTGGGGCTCCAACGCAGTGATTGAATGATTGTTAACAGACCTTAGTTCAAGGACTTGAGTGTGGTAGCTTACGTACAGCGACGTGTTGATAACTACCGTAGATGACAACTATAAAGACAGGCGTGAATTCTTCCAGCGCAAGCACCGAGACCGTCACCGCTTTTGTCGGGCGTGCGCTGCGTGGTCCGGTCAACCAGCCGGTGAGTTTGCATAGCTTCGCCGATTACCAACGTGTGTTTGGCGGCTTATGGCAGCCGAGCACGCTCTCCTACGCGATTGAGCAGTATTTCGATCATGGCGGCCGGCATGCCGTGGTGGTGCGGGTGGTGAATGGCGGTGCACCGGCCACCATTGCGTTGCCGTGCGGCGATGAGGCGCTCACGCTAGAAGCGTTGGCGCTGGGTAGTCGCGAGTTTTTGCGCGCTTCGGTGGATTACGACAATCTTGCTGAAGCGGACGATGATTGTTTCAACTTGGTGTTGCAGCGAGTGCGCATGCATCGCTCGGAACACATTGAAGAGCAGGAGTCGTATCGACGCGTGTCCATTCGCCCGACCACGGGCCGCTATGTGGCCACGGTGCTGATGGAATCCAAGCTGGTGCGAGCGCGCGGCGCGACGCCGGCGCGGCGCCCCGACGCGACCCCAGGGCGCGATGCGCAACGCGTGGTGGGATATGTCGACTCCAATCCCGATGGTCACGATGGCGCACCGCTGAGCGACTACGACTTGATTGGTTCGGCTGCCGAGCGGTCGGGTTTATTCGCTCTATCGTCGGTCGAACGGCTGGACTTCATGTACCTGCCGCCGCTGACGCGTGAGCAGGACGTCGGTGTCAGCGGCTTGCTGGTGGCATCGCGTTTTTGTCGCGATCACCACGCCATGTTGATTGTCGATCCACCTCAAGGCTGGACAAGTTGTCAGGCGGCGTTATCGGGATTGCGGCAATTCAATTTTTCCTGCGACCAGGCGGTGATGTTTTTTCCGCGTCTGATGGCCCAGGATCGCTTGCGGGGACGTCCCGAAGTGTTTGCCAACGGCGGCGCCGTGGCGGGGATGCTGTCGCATGCCGATGAACTGCGCCCAGTGTGGGATACCAAACAAGCGGAGCCGCAGTTGTTACTGCGGCCCGGCGTTCGCCTGCAAGTGGAGTTGTCGGAAATCGAACGCTGGCGGTTGGCGGCGCAGGGCGTGAATGCGCTGCAAACCGTGCGACGCTCTGTGCCCATTACGCTGTTACGCCGCACGCTGGCCGGCGGCGCGAATGCTACTGCCGATTGGAGCTATGTGCAGGCGCGCCGGTTTGCGTTGCATATCGTCGGCAAGTTGGAGCGCAATACGCGCTGGGTGTTGCTGGCCAGTCCCAGTCGTTCCATGTGGGCGCGCATTGTGCGACAGGTCAATGGTTTCGTGCATGAGTTGGTGGCGCTGGGTGCGTTCCCCGGTGCGCGGCCCGGCCAAGAGTTTTTTGTGATCTGCGACGAGCGCATTAACGCCGTAGCGCCCGATGCCGCAGCCGAGATCAAAATTTTGGTGGGCTTTGCAACGTTGCAGCCCGATCAATATCACACGCTTCTCATTACGCACGCTTTAACCGGCAGTTACACGCGCATGGTGGCGGTCAATCGCTACGAAACACCCAGCCGCTTCGACGATGTGGAATTGACAGGGACGATGCTGGCATTGCGTTAGCTGCTTGCATCTGTGAGCGGTGAGGGACGGTCCGCAAACAGTAGTAGTCGCACTATGGCTGCGTCCGTAAACTACGCGAATACATCATTGCGCAGGCGACCCATGACCGAACCCATCGTTATCTTTTCCCATGGCAAGGACAGCGAACCCTGGGGCAGCAAGATCCTGGCGATGGCCGACTGTGCGCGTGCGCATGGTTATCGCGCCGAGTCGGTGGACTACCGCGGCATCGACGATCCCGCTGCGCGTGTGCACAAGCTGCTGGACTTCGGTCGTACGCTGCCGAGCGCAGTGCTGGTGGGCTCCAGCCTTGGCGGCCATGTGGCCGCTGCGGCTTCAATTGAACTCAAAGCACGTGGTTTATTTTTGTTGGCGCCCGCTTTCTACATGGCTGGTTACGAGCAATACACACCCAAGCCGGCCGCAGTGCCGATGAGTATCGTGCACGGTTGGCGCGATGAAATCGTGCCGGTGGCGAACAGCATTCGTTACGCCGGCGAACATCGCGCCACATTGCAACTCATTGATGCCGATCACCGCATGCTGCAGCATGTTGAACAGATCGTTGCTTACTTCAATTGTTTTCTAACGCATTTGTAGCAGCCGAAGGCGGAATCATGCGCTCTATATATGTATTGGCAGGCCTGTTGGCAGCGCTGGCGCTATCGGCATGCGGACAATCCAAGCAAGCTGCCGAGCAACAGCCGCCGATGCCGGTATCGGAAACGGTGTTTGCGCCAACGGTCAGTGCCTTGGACAAAGCGCGCTCCGTGGAAGGTACGTTGCAACAGGACAAAGATAATGCCGATGCCGCGATCAAAGCCGCAGAATAATTAGCCGCCCATCAACACAGAGCCTGATGTAGTGCTTACTGATCGACCGATGTCACCGCTGGCGGCGTTGTGGGTGCGTTGCTGGGCGCGCCCACGCAGCTTGCCGGAGCAATTTGCCGAACGCTTGGCGGGCAGTACGCGACCGATATGCTTTGTGCTGCCCAGCGATGTCGCAGCGGATCGCGAAACACTGCGTCATCTGTTACAGCGATCTGAATGGCGCCAAATTCTGGCTGCCGGCAGCCAGATCATTCCCAGTGGCGAAATCATCTGTCTGCAACGCTGGGCGGGTTTCTTCGGCAATCGCCTCGATCATCGACTACCTGCCGAGTTGCGCACACTGGTGGCTTCAGTGCATGGCGCGGCGCGCTTGGGTGATCCCAGTCATGATGTCGATCTCATTCCGGTGAGCCTGTTTTGGGGGCGTGCACCCGATAAAGAAGCCTCTTGGTGGCGGCTGCGCTTTGGTGAAACCGGCGATGCGAAAGGCGCGTTACATCGCGCCCTGGCAGTCATGATCAATGGCCGTAACTTGGTGGTGCAGTTCGCCGAACCGGTATCGCTGCGCAGCTTGATCAGTGATGCGCAGGATGTTGCGCAAGCCACGCGCCGCGTTGGGCGCGCTTGCCGCAATCTTCTATATCGTCAGCGGGTGGCGATGATTGGCCCGGAAATCGCCAGTCGGCGCAGCATCGTGGCGCAGGTGCTCCGCACGCAAGCTGTGCGCCAAGCCATGCGCAGTGAAATGCGCAGCAAGGGGCTCACTCGCAAGCAGGCGATGCAGGCGGCAAAACAATGCGTCGATGAAATCGCCGCCAATTACTCGCATGTCACCGTGAGCTTGTTGGCCCGCTTGTTCAAGCGAGTGTGGAATCGCCTTTACGACGGCGTTGAGCTACATCATTTGGACAATCTGAAGTCGGTGGTTGATAGCCACGAAGTGGTGTACGTACCCTGCCATCGCAGCCACATGGATTACTTGCTGTTGTCCTATGTGATTTATCAAAACGGTTACGCGATTCCGCACATCGCTGCCGGGGTGAATCTCAATCTGCCGGTGATCGGCCGCATCCTGCGTCAGGGCGGTGCGTTTTTTATTCGCCGCAGTTTTGCCGGCAGCGCTTTGTACACCACGGTGTTTACCAAGTACCTGGGGCTGATGATGGCGCGTGGTCACGCGGTGGAGTACTTCATTGAAGGTGGTCGCAGTCGCACCGGTCGTTTGCTGCAACCCAAGACCGGCGCGCTCACCATCACGGTACGCAGCTTCTTGCGCGATCCCAAGCGCCCGGTGGTGTTCGTACCGGTGTACTTCGGTTACGAGCGCGTGGTGGAAGGTAATGCTTACATCAACGAACTCTCCGGCAAGCCTAAGCAAAAAGAGTCGGTGCTGGGCGTGCTCAAGGCGCTGCCGGCGCTGCGTCGCCGTTTCGGCAAAGTGCATGTCAGTATCGGCGAGCCGATTCGGCTGGATGAGTTGCTCACGCAATACTCGCCCGAGTGGCGCGGTGCGGCAGTGGAAGACAAACCCGCGTGGTTAAGTCCGCTGGTGGATGATTTGGCGCTGCGCATCATGCGCAATATCAATAGCGCGGCCTTTGTTACGCCGATTAATCTCATCGCGTTGGTGTTATTGGCAACGCCCAAACAAGCCATGCTGGAAACGGATTTGGTCCTACAACTTGCGCTGTATGCGTCGCTACTGCGGCGCGCACCGTATTCGCAGTGGGTCACCATTACCGATATGCCTGCGCAGGACATGGTTCACTATGCTGAATCCATGGGCATCTTGCGCCGTCATGCTCATGGCATGGGCGACGTGCTCAGTATGAGCGAGCCGAGCGCTGTGGAGATGACCTATTTCCGTAACAACACGCTGCATTTGATGGTTTTGCCGTCGGCCATTGCCAGTTGCTTTCTGAACAACCGGCAAGTGCGCACCGAGGATGTTCAGCGATTGGCGTGGCGTATTTATCCGTATCTATGCGACGAGTTGTTTCTACGCTGGAGCGAGTCGGAGTTGTCCGACGTCGTTAAAGAGATTTTGCAGGATATGGCTGCGCATGCCTTATTGGAATCGAACGATGACGGTGCAAGTTGGTCTCGACCGGAAGTAGGCACCGCCGAAGCGGTGCAGTTGTCGGTATTGGGGCAACTCAGTATGCAGATTATCGAGCGCTACTACCTGGCCGTTGCGTTGCTGCTTAAAGCCGGCAGCGGCCGCATCAGTCAGGATGCGCTGGAGCAGCAATGTCATTTGATGGCGCAGCGCATGTCGCTGCTATACGAGCTGAATTCACCGGAGTTCTTCGACAAGAGCCTGTTCAAAAACTTTCTCGACTTGTTGCGCGCGCGCGCCGTGCTGGGTATTAATGCTGAAGGTCGGTTGACCTATACCGACCTGCTGATTGCGGTGGCTGACGATGCACAGTTGGTTCTGCATGAGCAGATACGCAATAGCATTCTGCAGGTAACGCACCGCTAAGGAACCTCTGAAGAACCGTAGCGAGCGAAGACAGATTGCGTTCGCCCGGAGCGCAGGAACCGGAGTTTATCGAGAATAAATGAGGATTCCGAGCACCGGACGGACGCAAGATGTCGAGCGCAGTAGGTTATTCAGAGGTTCCCTAAGACTGCGTTGTGGCTAATCATCATTTGATAGGAGGAATCCCATGAAACAGCTATGGCTTGCCGGTGCATTGATTGGGCTTGCGGCTTGTTCGCCTAAGGACGATGTGGCGGAGAAAACTTCTGCCACGTCGGTTACGGCTGCAGCGGAGATAAAGGTGCCGGCGGGCGCTTATACCCTGGATAAGACGCATGCCAGTCTGGTGTTTCGCGTCAACCATCTGGGTTTCTCGAATTACACGGCAAGCTTCCAGCAGTTTGATGTGCAACTGCAATTCGATCCGGCCAATCTCGCCGCATCGAGTGTTACTGCTAGCATCGATCCCACTTCGCTGCGGCTAGATAATCCGCCGGCCGGTTTTACTGATGCTTTGTTGGGGGTGGATTGGCTTGATGCCAAGCAATATCCGCAGATGACTTACCGCTCCAACAAAGTTGAGGTTACATCGCCCAACAACGTACGCATCACCGGTGATCTCACCTTGCATGGCGTGACGCGTCCGGTGGTATTAGATGCGGTGTTCAATGGTGGCTATGCCGGTCATCCAATGGACCCACATGCGCGCATCGGATTTTCTGCACAGGGTACATTCAAGCGCTCCGAGTTTGGTATTGCGTATGGCATTCCCGAGCCGGGTTCCAGCATGGGAGTAAGCGACGAAGTGGATGTAGTGATTGAAACCGAATTCAGCGGACCGGCATGGAGTGCGCCCGCAGGTTCGCAGACGCCGTAAGTGACAGGGCGTCGCGCCAATCGTCGCGCCAGACAACGAGAGCACCATGGAATTCACCATCGACTTTGTCAGTGTCAGAAAGATTATTGCTCAGGAGTCGGAGCAAGCAAGTCGAGAAATTGCCGAGTTAGGCGTCATGTCGGCCTATCGGCAATCGTTACAGCGTCACGATGCCAGAGTAACCGGCGCTGCCGACGCCGACACTTTGGCGTGCAAAGCCGGTTGTTCCTGGTGTTGTCACTTCTCCGTCGATGTGCGTCCGGTGGAAGTGTTCAATATCGTGGAGGCCATGCAGTCGGCCTTCACGGCCACTGAACTACAACAATTGCGCGCTGAGATCGTAGCCAATGCGCGCGTATTGGCACAGCTTGATGAAATGCAGCGCATGCAGCACAACATCAAGTGTGCGTTTTTGCGCGAAGGTCGATGCAGCATCTACGTCGCCCGTCCGCAAACCTGCCGCAACTATCACGCTACTGATTCGGCAGGTTGCCAGAAGTCGTTCGAAGAGCCGGATAATTTCGATATTGCGCCGGAGTACGCGCCATTGGTGTATCAGGCCGGCACTGCGCATGTTGATGCGTTTTCAAAAGCCATGCAGGATGCCGGTTACGACATTGATGCTTACGAGCTCAATACCGCGTTAACAGCAGCGCTGGCGCAACCTGCCGCGACGCGGCAGCGGTTCGATGCCAAGCTGCCGCCATTCATGGGTATTGATGGCGCCGAAGTACCGATGGAGTTCATCGATACGGATGATTAACGCCAGTGGCGGTGAGTGTGTTGTATCCCGTGTTCGGCATCCTGCTCAGCCAGATGCTTGCCAGTGCCGCCATGAGCTTAAGTTCGGTATCGGTGATCGGCAGCGGCGCCAATTCCGCAAGGCACTGCGGTAGCGGCGTATCCGATCGACCCTAGTCAACCAAAGGCAGGGTTGTGCGTTAAAGTTACGTGACTCGAGTGTCACCAAGAACAACGCTAGGAGAGTCCGATGCAACGCCGTAGTTTTCTCGCTGTTATGTTAGCCGCGCTGGGCGGCGCCACGCTGATTGATGCGGGCAGTGAAGCCCATGCCGACATTAGGCGCAGGCGACGCATTCGGCGTCGTATCCGTCGCCGCATGCGCCGGCGTGTTGTGACGCGCAGGGTGTTGGGCCGCCCGCTGTGGGTGGTGCCGATTGGGTTGGCGGTCGGTTGGGAGCTGGTGCACGACGGCCGTGTAGTGGTGGTCAAAGAGACCAAATACATTGAGCGCGATGGCGCCAAGGTTGAAGTAGCCGTGGTGCAGGACAGCGACGGCAATACCGAACAGGTGGAGGTACTGCGCGAGGACACAGCCGGCAACCGTAAGAATATCCAAGGTAGCATCCTGTCGGATGACGACAGCTCCACGCCGGGCATGGACGACGAAATCGAGGAAGAAGTCGAAGGTCAATAGCCGCTTGCGGTGGTTTGAAGCACTCAGGGCGCAGCATGCTGCGCCCTGTTTCGTTCAGTCATCCGCACACAATAAGGATGGCGCGGCGGTTAAGATACATTGCCACCGTCTTCGCAGAGCGCACCATGACTATTCAACTGACTCCCATCGAAGCCCGTGTCATCGGCTGTCTGATGGAAAAGGCCATCACCACGCCGGATCAATACCCGCTGTCGCTCAATGCGCTGACCAATGCCTGCAATCAAAAAAGCAATCG